>CAYVWK010000122.1:0-6317 GCA_964455235.1 uncultured Paludibacter sp. | reverse complement strand
AATCCTCAAAATACAATGCATTCCGAGCAATGGTCATCACCCGTTCCGTATTGATCTGCGCACACAGCAACGTTGGAAGCAACAGGAAAGCCGTCAGTATCTTTTTTATCATCTTGTCTTATAAATGCTTGTAAACGAAACAAATTTAATGCTTTTCATTTACCTAGCAGGATTAGCGGAAGACTTTTTATATTTTTTGAGCCTTTTATACCATATTATAAGATTGGCTTATTTCACAGTTTTCACTTTATACGTGCAATGAGCCTTGCCCTTCAACATCGCATTCAGCTTTCCCTTAATCATTTGCTTACGCAGGGGAGACAAGTGATCAATAAACATCTTTCCCTCCAGATGGTCAAACTCATGTTGCATCACACGCGCCAAATAACCTTCAACAACCTCATCATGCTCCACCATATCTTCATCCATATACGTAACATGAATTTTATTACCACGTTTCACAGACTCATGGATACCAGGAAGACTCAAACACCCTTCTTCCATAGATATTTCTTCACCAGATACTTCTAGGATATGAGGATTGATATATGCTTTCCGAAAATTCTTATATTCCGGATAATCTTCAGACAGTACATCCAAATCCACTACTACAACACGAATCGGAAGTCCAACTTGTGGAGCTGCAAGTCCCACACCTTCTGCATGGTCCATCGTTTCGAACATATTCGCTATTAACTCTTTCAAACCAGGATAGTCGGGAGTAATATCTTCCGCCACTTTTCTCAATACGGGCTGCCCGTACACGTAAATGGGTAAAATCATTGTTTATCTAATTACAAATTATTAAATCACTATTATATATAAGTATATATACCTTATTATTATAAGGCAAAACGTTTATTCTCCAAATAACTCTGTAGGATAATAGTCGCACTGATTTCATCTACCAAAGCTTTATTCTGTCGATCTTTCCTCTTCAGCCCGGCCTCCAGCATAGTACGATGTGCCAAAACAGAAGTAAAACGCTCGTCGACATACTCAACAGGCATTGCCGGCAATTTTTTCTTCAACGAACGAACAAAAGGCTCTATTCGCTTCATATTTTCCGAAGCTTCATTGTTCATTTGTTTAGGAAGCCCTACAAGAATGCGTTCCACCGGTTCTTTTCCTACATAATCAAGGATGAACGTCAACAGTTCATGTGTAGGCACAGTTGTCAACCCGTTAGCAATCATTTGCAACGTATCGCTGACGGCTATCCCCGTACGCTTTTTACCGTAATCAATCGCTAATATTCTACTCATAATGGGCTACAAAATTACGATTAAAATTTGATATTTGACTCATCTACTGTCATAATAACAAAAAAGGAGACCTAACTCATGTTAAGCCCCCTCTCTTCGTTTAGAGTTTACAACTCTTTGCCCCTATATCTTATTCCAGAATTACTACTCGGTTCAAATAGTTCTTACCGAACATGTTAGCAGTACCACCGAATCCAACGAGTTCGAGCTGATCCTTATCAACGCCTTCCTTAATCAATGCGTCGTAAACAGCCTGAGCACGTTTCTCAGACAACTTCTGGTTCCAGGAAGCGCTACCCGTAGCCTTGTCAGCATAACCGGCAACTTTGTACTTCTTATCCGGGTTAGCCTTCAGGATCTTAGCAGCCAACTGGACGTTAACCATACCGTAATCATCGATGCGGGCGCTACCAAGCTTAAAGAAGATAGCACGAGGACCGGCTACTTGAATTTCTTTCACCACTTCCTTAGTTACAGGCTTAGCGTTAGCCATGGCGTTCTTAGCGTTAGCCAGGTCAGCCTGAGCCTGCGCCAGTTCACTTCTGTACTTATTCACTTCGTTGTTGATGGCATTCTGATCAACTTTCGAGCCACAAGCTACGAACTTCTTGCCACCGAAAGTATAGGTTGCACCTACAGTTAAGCCTACAATACCTTCAGTCTTAGCATCGCTTACAGAACCGAAAACAGAAGGAGATACTGTACCGCGAGCTTCGAGGTCGATAGCCCATTTCTGGTCAATGTTGTATTTAGCACCCAAACCTAAGCTTGCGCCAACCAACAGACGTACCTTATCATCTTTAGGATAACTCTTAGAAGGATCCAGTTCTTGCTTATAAGTCAAAGAACCATCAGCGTTAGTAACCTCAGTGGTCTTTGTTGCAAGATTCCAGGTACTATAAGAATTTGAGATATTCAATGTAGGACCTACAAAGAACATAAACTCAAACTTACGACCTTCTTTGTAACCGCAGAAGAGGTTAGTCAGGTTCAGCATTGCATCAGCATTCAATGCAACGAACTTCTTCTTATAGTTATACCAATTCTCCTCTTTGCCTACGTTTTCAAAAGGGTATTGAGTATGAAGTTTACCGGACCATCCGGCAACCTGACCACGGATACCCCATACCGGGCTGAAGAATTTTCCCAGTGATACATTCACCAGAGGTGTTATGGATTCACCGAATCCATAATCAAAGTTGCTGGGGTTGGTCACAACTTGTCCACCCACGCCTACACTGATAAAGAAATTGTCCTTCCAGCTTTCACTGTAGTACTTTTCTTTAGTCTGTGCATTGGCAATGGTTGCCCCTGACAACAGTAAAGATAATATTACTAATTTACTTTTCATTGTTTTTTAGTTTTTAATAGATTTAACTCTTTATTACTTATTCATTCTTCACCATTCTCTTATTTCAGGTTGAACCTGAACATCAATCCACCAGTGAAATATTGCATTCGTTGTAATTCCACCTGTAAATGCAAATGGTTGAACAACAAATAGGTGGCACCCAACGCAAAATCTTTCGAATCATATTCCGCTATCACCCTCAAATCCGGTGCGAAACTGGGATTGTAAGTGATACCCGCCGCTATTCCGTTCAGCTTGTACTCCTTTCTCTGATTATATAAATAAGAGAGGTGTACTCCGATTTCTTCTGTTCCTATCGGCAGATGCTTGGTTGCAGCTATATAAAAACGGCTGAAATATCCGTTTCCGCTTGATGAACCAACTACCCCACCTCCGGAAGAAGTAAACGGGTCTGATGTTCCCAGAACTACAGCCGGCATATACTTCCAGAATTGCCCTTCTTTCAAAGCTCGCAGTCGGACAGAGAAATATCTGTCCTGATTCGTAAAACCCGAGTAACCGTAAGGCTTCAAGCCCAGTGCTTCCGCCTTGAAAAGTGTACATGTGTACGCCACTTCCAGCCAGGGGAAAAAGGTCACATTCAGGTAATAGTTGTACGTATGATAGTACCACGTAGGAGGAGTTATCTCCTTGTTCATAAAGTTGGCACCCAGCATTATTGTCTTATCTTTCTGCATTTCTGCAGAAGGGGCATGCAACAAACCTGTAGTACCGTAAGTTAATTGAGCCGAAAGTACAAACGCACAGCATAAAAACAAGTACGTAACTATTATTCGCTTCATCTGCATCTGCCTTTTCCCATCCATTTATACTTTCGGATCAATTGAGACCATCTATTTGTTTAACAGTAATTATTCAGCTTCGATGATGCCACCACCAGCGTTGCCTTGACCATGACCATGAGAATGACCGTGACCGTGACCGAATGTTACGATTTTCGGATCAATTATATACTGACCATTCCAGTTCGTAACGCTAATAATAATCGGTTGTTTATCGGCGATAGTGAACTTAAATTCAATAATTTCTATTGGCAAAGTTTTAGTTACACTATCTAGACAAGACCATGCAGGAATTGTAATCCAAGCCGTCTCAGAATGTTCGTCAGCATAGTTTGTATAACCATGTTTAGCGAGTGTTTGATTTATGATATCACTTACATAACGTACAGCATCACTGTTACTGAATCCCGCTTTTCTAATAGCTGCATCTACATCTGATATTTTATTACCATACTTAACCTTAAACTCGAACGGTACGGTTATTGATGATGCCTCATCGTTCATTCCATCTTTTACAGTAGTTATTTTGGTATCTGTATCAGGAGTAGTACTTAGAATAGTATCTTTAAATGCTACTTCTGCTTTGAATTTAGAGAAGTGCTCAACATTCATCACGTAAGACTCGCCTACATTTTTTACAGAACCAGTACCGTCAGTTCCCCAACCGGTTTCATCATTCCAATATTGCAATTCAAGTGCACCGAGTTCACCACCCCAATCATCTTTGAAGGTGATTTGCAAAGGTTTACTGAATTTTAATCCTTGGGGAGTACCTTCAAAAGCACGTAGTGTCGTTTGTTCATATTCTTCCCAAGTTTGGCGTACGACATCAAAAGTACCGCTATAAGGTACTTCAACACCATTCACTATCATATAAATCTGTGTTCCTTCTTCAACTTTCAATTCAGTGTCTTCATCTAGAGCTTGTTCTATATCCTCTTCAACTTTTCCGTCATTAACCTCTACTGAACTTTGATTTTCAACAAGCACTACTGATACTGAAGAAACGCTAGCTCCATAAGTTACTGTTTTTACCTTAGCAACCCCATTATCTTTATAGTTAACATGTAATTGGTAAACATGAGTTTCACCTTTTATATACTGATCCAGATAAATGATGTAATCAGATTGCGACTCTGCAATGGTAGCGCCATCCTTTGTTAATTTAAGATTAGTAATAACCAACTCACCCTTATCGCCACTAGCATCTACAAACGCAGATAAGATTTTGTATTCTTTTTCAGGTTTTTCCTCACTTTTTACCACCAATACAGCATATACTTCTGCATTGAGATTATCCGTATCCGGTGCAACTTTCACCTGAGACAAAGTAAGAGATGAGGTATATGCTTCAAACTTGGTTGCGTCAGTCGGCGTAACAACAACATTGTAAATTCCATAAGCTAAATCCACATATTCACCATTAGTTGGTGTAACCTTCTCGCCCTTACCATTTGTCAATGTCACTGAATAATCCGCAGCATTTAACTTCGTAGTCAAATCATTAGAGGCGAAGGCCGATACTTTTACATTATATTTAGCATCAACTTTTTCTACTACAGGTTCATCAACCTTTGTCAATACGATAGTTTCCGTATAAACTGCAGACTGACCTGCGTTAACCTTTTCTACTCTTACAGTCTTTTCTACCACCCCTTTATAACCGGCATCAGCCTTCGGAGTCACAGTGATTTTTACATCTCCAGGAGCTACGGCTGCTGTAAAAGAAGCGCCATTTTGTTTAAAGCTCGTATTCGGTGACACTGTAACAGTTGCGTCTGATACTAACTCTCCATTAACATTTACTACTGTACCAACTAAAGTGTACGTTGCAGCCGGAAGGTCAATCTGATCAGGATCGATGATATCCAACCCTTCATCCTTGTAACATCCAGTAAGTAATGACCCGGTTAAGGCCACTACGGCTAATGCTAATTTAGCATTGAAGCCATTAAAGAAACTTTTCTTTTTCATCTCAATAAAATTAAAAATTTAGTAATTCTGATTTAATAAAATATGGATTAAAACTATTATTACTCATTATGTTCTCGCTTGCATTCGTCCGGAATCCCTTATAGTAGTATTGCTCATTACCTGCATTATAAGCGATTCCCATATTATGGGACGGGGTCACACGAGGTATATATCCTTTCCTCTTATATTTATAAGGTGGAAGAGCTATCTGAAACCTAAAACCGCCATTAGACTTCGCTCTTTGCGCTTTCATGGCATAGAAACCGATTGAGCAATAGCGGAAATGACGAATCAAATCAAACCTGACACCTTTTTCACCTAATAAATATTGTTCAGCCTTTAAACTTGTCTGAACATTATATTCGGGCCAATAAAAATTAGCTCCCAAACTCCATGTCAAACGCGTTTTGGTTCCATAGCGGACTTCAAAGCCATCCCACTCATACGTGGCCGTCACGCCGATACGACCTTCAAATGAGAAACGTTCGTCAGCTTTGAGCACATGAAGCAACTTCAGGTCCCCCCCATAACGCTTAGCGTTGAATGCTCCAATCGTTCCCGTGAGCCACATATTATAAGGTATACGGACGGTCTGTTGCAATGTCAGAAACCCAGGGTGCACTTTATCAGCCAAACTACCATATCCGTCATTATAAACCGGGAATACCACTTGTGCCGTCAACTTCATCCCTTTCCAAAACGAAACTTCAATTGCCGGTGACAAATTAAACAGCACCTGATAAATCTGCGTTATAATCAGATTCTTCAATGAAACTTCCGGATATACCACCACATCTACCTTAAACAAAGAGCTATTCTTCCTCCCTATTTTCCGTGCTTCCTTCCACGTTCCACCCAAATCATAGCTAACATTCCAGTCATTACGCTCCGCTTGAGGCACAGTATCCCCTTTTATGGGATGAT
>CAYVWK010000121.1:0-6371 GCA_964455235.1 uncultured Paludibacter sp. | reverse complement strand
GACTTAGGATCTAGTGACGCGAGTCGTGGGGGTTCGAGTCCCTTCAGCCGCACAAAATCAACATAAAAGAGTGATAATCAAACGATTATCGCTCTTTTTGCATTTTAGTATATCAGTCCATTTTGGTGATTGAATTGTATATTGCTGATAAACAATAAGCAATATAGATTTTAACAATAATAATTTCCTATGTAGATATCATCCAATTATCAACAAAACAAAAACTTTTCACATAGTTAACTTCCTTATATTTAATACTTTATATACCCTTTGTGAAAAATGCGAAAAATGTGAAAAGAAAAAACGCTGAAAATTTTTTAGCCTTAAATTAAAAGCTAAGCAAAAAAAAATCCGAAATAGATATCTATCTCGGATTTGGTTTAATATTTAACTTTGTCTATTCGTATGCAGATTGCCTATGCGATATTTTAATTACCTCTACGGTAAGTATATTATCTTCTATAGTATAAACTATACGGTAAACTCCAACACGAACACGGTAGGTATCATCATAACCTTGTAATTTTTTACAACCGTTTGGGCGTGGTTCTATTTCTAAGGATTTTAATTTATGTATTATTTGCTTGTAATAGGCGTTTGGAATTTTATCCAATTCCTTTTCTGCCTTTTTGCTTACACGTACAATATAACTCATTTCAGACCGCGTTTTTTGTTTTGTCTGCGGATAACATCATCAAGTAGAGATGTTTCATCTCCACGTCGAGCTTCCACAGCTTGTCCATCAAGAAAATCCTCCAACAATGCATTATTACCATGTTTACGCATATTTATTTTAACAGAGATTTCCATTCCTCTATGGTCGGTAGTTGTTGTTATTCCTGCTATTTTTGACATAATAAACTCCTTTCTCTTACTTATATAATACTGCAAATGTAAATAAATTATTTTAAAACTCAATATGGAACCTCAAGCTGTACAGATTCTTCTACTTCAATATTTTCATTAGGATCTTCATGCTCCATGCTTTTAATCTCATCTTCAATAAAATATTCTTTAATACGAAACTCGTAGGTGTATCTGTTTTTTTCTTTTTAATTCTAGACCTCTCTACAAATTCATTGTTTACATCTACTTCAGATATACTATGATAGTACGTCCCTAATATAGGTTGACTGCTACAAGTCAATTTATATTAGGGACGTACAACCATTAACAATTAATCATTCTCCCTGTAGTTCACCAAAAACACCTGTTCCGTAGCTCGTGTTAAGGCAGTATAAAGCCAGCGGTAATAACTACGGTCGATTGCAGCATCGGGGCGCATACCCATATCCACAAACACACGCTTCCACTGACCACCCTGCGCTTTGTGGCAGGTAACAGCATAAGCAAACTTTACCTGCAAAGCATTCAAGTATTCGTTTTCAAAAATCTGCTTCATCCGATCGCGCTTATTGCCTATATGTTGATAATCTTCAGCAACTAATTCAAATAACTGCTGACCAAGTTTTGCCATTTGTTGGGGATTTTCAGATTGCAGACTATCCAACCAAATCCGCGCATCTATCTCCCACTCAAAATCCAAAGAACGCACAGTCATATCTACAAAACGAAAACCGTACATCTCGCTGTACCGCTTAATTCTTACGACTTCCACTATATCACCATTCGCAATAAAATCTATCTCTTTATAAGGCTTATTCCAGAAGTAATTATTGCGCGTAACCATCAGCAAATCACCATTAGAAAGCTCCTCTTCTTTCATCATCACCCTACCCCGAATCCCATTATTATAGACATTCGCCATCTTATTGGAACGAGTAATGATGATGGTATCTTCCACGCCCACACCATTGTAAGCCTGTTGGACTTCATCCACCAAATCCATCCCATTTAAAGCTTTAATATCTTGAAAATCAGTTAGTTGAAGTTTAGGCATCGTAGTGGTTGTATCTTCCTCTAAACACTGACGTAAAAGCGTGGCATTTAGCAAAATACCGCTTTCCATAGCCTGACGAACCACCTGTGTAAGGGTAAAAACCTGCACTTTCAGACCATAACTTTCCAACTTATCCTTATCCAAAGCTGGACTATATTCCTGCATTACAGGCGGAAGCTGAGCCGTATCTCCAAGCAATAACAGACTGCAATTCACGCCATTATACACAAAACTGATCAGATCATCTAACAAAAAACCCGTACCAAAAGCCGTATCATTCCCTACATTGGAAATCATAGAAGCTTCATCAACAATAAAAAGTGTGTCAGTATGCAGATTATCAGCCACTTGAAAAGCAGCCTCGCCCATAGCCTTTTGGCGGTATATTTTTTTGTGAATAGTAAAAGCAGGGAAGCCCGAATAGCCGCTCAAAACTTTGGCAGCCCTTCCAGTTGGTGCTAATAAGACAGTTTTTTGTTTGAGATTATGCATGGCGCGCACCAAAGCACTGACGATGGTCGTCTTGCCCGTACCCGCATAACCCTTTAAAACAAACAATTTCTCATGGCTTGTATCCATAAGAAATTCAGCTAATCTGCCAATAAGCTGCGATTGCTGCTCAGTGGCTTCATAGCTGAATTCATTACGTATTTGTTGTTGTAAATAATCAATCAACATGCTCTATATCCTCTTCTACCCCTTCTAATTCAATCATTAAAGTATCCTTAGGTATTTTATCACCTACATTTACATTGATTTTTTTGATTTTGGCGGTAAAAGGCATAGCGATGAGATTTTGCATTTTCATAGCTTCTAAAATCAATAAGGGTGCACCCTCTTCCACTATTTCACCTTCTTTCACCGAAATTTCGATGATAGTTCCAGGAATATACGATTGAACCTCGTACGGACTGGGGTTTTCCCATACTTTCCTTTCCTGATATTTCTTGGTTAATAGTGTTTTGTATTTACGAGCCGTAACTGCAAAATCAACTAATTCCTTATCTAATTTTGACATATTTTTATTATTTTAATCAGACTTCAATATTGCTATTGATTAGAACGGAGGAACTCCGTGTTTTTTATAGGGACGATGGTCATCTTTATGTTTAGAAACCTCCAATCCATGTAAAATCAAATCACGTGTTTCCATAGGCTCAATCACAGCATCGATATAGCCTTTAGCCGCTGCCACAAAGGGATTCGCAAATTTCTCAATATACTCATCTACCTTTTGTTGACGCATAGCATCTTGGTCTTCAGCCTCCATAATTTCTTTACGGAAGATGATATTCGCAGCCCCTTCGGGTCCCATTACTGCAATTTCAGCACTAGGCCATGCAAACATGAAGTCAGCACCTAAGTGTCTGGAGTTCATAGCGATATAACCACCACCATAAGCTTTACGAAGGATAACGGTAATTTTTGGAACCGTAGCTTCAGAATAAGCATACAACATTTTCGCACCATGACGAATAACGCCGGCATGTTCTTGGTCAACACCTGGCAAATAGCCTGGCATATCTTCCAAGGTAATAATAGGAATATTGAAAGCGTCGCAGAAGCGGATAAAACGAGCTGCTTTATCGGAAGCATCGCAATCCAACACACCTGCTAAATACATAGGCTGATTAGCCACAAAACCAACAGTTTCACCCTCCATACGTCCAAAACCAATCACGATATTAGGCGCCCAAAGCTCCTGAACCTCAATGAATTTCGACTCATCAGTAAGAGCATAAATCACTTCACGCACATCATAAGGTTGTTTAGGATCGGCAGGGATAATATTATCCATACTTTTCTTGAAAGTCGGTTTTTTAGGCTCTACTTTTTCAGCTTTAGTCAGATTACTATGCGGAAGCATTCCTATCAATTCTTTGATTTGATTCAAGCATTGAATTTCAGTTTGTGCGTAGAAGTGGGCATTACCTGTAATTTCAGCATGCACACGTGCACCACCTAAATCTTCCTGTGAAATCTTCTCACCCAAAACGGTCTCGATTACATTCGGACCCGTAATAAACATTTTAGAGATATTTTCAACTACAAAAACAAAGTCAGTCAATGCAGGAGAATACACAGCACCACCAGCACAAGGACCGAGAATTACGGAGATTTGAGGAATCACTCCAGATGCCATTGTGTTACGATAAAAGATTTCGCCATAACCAGCCAACGCACCGATACCCTCTTGAATACGAGCACCGCCCGAGTCATTGATACCAATACAAGGCATTTTCATTTTCAGGGCATGATCCATGATTTTCGTAATTTTACGAGCATGTTTCAGTCCGAGCGAACCTCCCATCACTGTGAAATCCTGAGCATAGATACAAACGGGAGCACCGTTGATAGTACCAGTTCCAGTGATTACACCATCTCCAGCAAGCTCCTTCGAATCCATACCAAAATTTCTCTCCTCATGTTCCACGAACATATCGTATTCATGGAATGAATTCACATCCAACAAATAGAGAATACGGGCACGCGCGGTCATTTTACCCATAGCCGCTTGTTTTTCAATCGCCTTCTTCCCGCCACCCATCTGAATCTGGGCTTTCTTTTGTCGCAATGCGATAATGTTTTTCTTTAATGTCATAAAACATTGATTTAATTAAACATATATTTAATTGATTTTCTATCTGAAAATCTCGACAAAAATAACACTTTTTTTGGGGATATGTGCAAGATGTGGGAATTTAGAGGCTCAAAGCTCTCCAATGTATTTATAATAAGTATCCAAAGTTTTGCGCACATAGCTGATGGTTTCATTCGCACGGAAGCGACCGTACTTCACCACCTCGTCATTATAATATTCAGGATCACTTTTTTTGGAGAGATAATATTCCACATTATCAAACCAGATATAAGGGTTTTTGCCATGTTTTTCGGCTAAAGCCATTGCATCCAACACGTGGGCTGGTCCGCCATTATAAGCAGCCAGCACAAATTTGCGCCTTTCATCCAAGTTTTCAATTTTTCTAAACATCAAACTCACACTTTTGATGAACTGCACCCCCGCCTCAATATTCTTTTCAGGATTGAAAATATCCTGAGATTCTACACCAAAACGAGCAGCGGTACGTGGCATTAACTGCATCAAACCCGAAGCCCCACGCCGTGAAACCTGCATGGTATCAAAGCGCGACTCATGGAAAGCGATAGCAGCCAGCAATCGCCAATCCCAATTTATTTCCTTAGCATATTTCTTAAAATACCCATCATAAGGCGAAATAGCACCCCGAGGAATACGTACTTTTTTAGAAGCAAAATAAGGATTACGCACCTTATACTTTTCAAAGAGTTGAACCTTTTTAGAAGCAGTCTTATCATCTGAATACCAGTCGGTTATCAAATCCTTCAAGCGCTCATTATCTTGACGAATCAGCCAGCCATTCTGCTGTTCAAACCCCAAAGCGATGCGCGTATCCAAACGCCTATTATTCCACTTATGCTGATCAGCAGTGCGATGATGCGCCACCGTATATTGAATTTTCTTTTCCTTAATCATCTCGATCGCATTATCCACAGTCAGCGTATCAGGCAGCAATTCAATTTGGATATTCAGATTAGTTTCCTTATTTAGATTTTGGAGACGGTGATGATAAATAGAATTTGTAATCACATGCACTGTTTGATCTTGCAGTTCGTTGATATCCGTAATCGTATGCAAATCAATTTCTTGTACCAAAACCATATAACTATCCTCCTGATAGGCGATAAATTCAAACTCCTGCTTCAAAGCCTTAGTAGTAAACATACTCTTAGCCACCAAGTCAATTTTCTTATGACGCAGTAAATCAAGCAGTTCCGCCTCAGATTTAGCAATATGGAATTTCACAGGAAGATTAGTAAACTCAGAAAAATCATGCACCAAATCGTACTCATAGCCCATAATCTCATCCCCCATAAACTGAAAATAAGAAGACGACCCATACTGTGTCCCCACATGCAAGGTATCCGGCAAATCCGTTTCCACCTGCATCTGCTTACTCGCCCACACCTGCTCCTTCTTCAGAAAGATATCATCCGAACAAGAAGCCAAGAGTAACAGCAGTAAAGGAATTAAGTATTTGAAAAACATAGAATTGAATCGATGGTTTGTGGGGGCAAAGGTAGGGATTTTTTTCACATCCTCTCCGGCACCTCTATTCCCAACAACCCCATACCGCTTTTCACTACATCGGCTACTGCGGCGGATAGGACTAAACGGAAGTTTTTGAGGTCGGCGTTTTCTTCGCGGAGAATGGAGAAGTCGTGGTAGAATTGGTTGTATTCTTTCACTAATTCGTAGATGTAATTGGCGATTAAAGCGGGACTAAACTCTTGACCTGCTTCTCGTACTACATTGGGGTATTCTGCCAATAGCTGTATCAAACTGCTTTCTTTATCGGAGATAGATAGATCTTCTGATAATGCAACATCGGCTGTTAAACCTTGCTCTGATGCGGCTTTACGCAATACGGAT
>CAYVWK010000120.1:0-6390 GCA_964455235.1 uncultured Paludibacter sp. | reverse complement strand
CTAATATGCACATGAGACTAATTATTAATTATTCTCATTATTCTCATCGGCATATCGGCACATTAGTCTCATTAGTCTCACCAGTCCCATCGGCTCATCAGCTCATCGCTCCCATTTCCTTCGCCACTTCAAACATATACTTCCTTGCGGCTTCATAGTCGTTGGGGATGATGCCGTCTAAAATGGCGTCTTTGATGCGGGTTTTGATGTCGCCTACCATAGCACAGGCAGGTAAGTTGAAGGTATCCATAATTTCTTTGCCATCAATAGGAGGTTGGAAATTGCGGATACGATCTTTTTCTTCTATCTCTTTGAGTTTTTCTCTAACAAGCTGGAAATTAGCTCGATATCTTTTGATTTTTTCTGGGTTTTTTGAGGTGATGTCTGCTTCACATAGCAACATCAAATCATCTATATCATCACCAGCATCGAAAAGTAAACGCCTGATGGCTGAATCGGTTACGCCTTCTTCGGTAAGGGAAATTGGACGCATGTGCAGGGAGACTAACTTTTGCACGTATTTCATCTTTTCATTCAAAGGGAATTTCATCCTTTTGAAGATGCCAGGTACCATCCTTTCTCCTACATAATTATGATTGTGGAAAGTCCAACCCAACCTCGCATCAAATTGCTTAGTGCGTGGTTTGGCAATATCATGTAAAATAGCAGCCCACCGCAACCACAGATTGTCGGTCTTTTCACTTAAGCCATCCAAAACGGCCAAAGTATGATAGAAATTATCTTTATGCCCTATGCCATCTTTGGTCTCAACTCCTTTCAAAGCAAGTAATTCAGGGAAAATCAGTTCCAATAAACCAGTCTTCTCCAATAAAATAAAACCTATGGATGGTTTGGGAGAAAGCACGATTTTATTCAATTCATCCGCAATTCTTTCTTTGGAAACGATGTGAATGCGCTCTTTATTTCGAGTAATTGCATCGAAGGTATTGGTCTCAAGAAAAAAACGCAACTGGGCTGAAAAACGTATGCCGCGCATCATGCGTAGTGGGTCGTCCGAAAAGGTAATATCAGGGTTTAAGGGGGTGCGTATGACAAAGTTTTTCAAATCTTCCAAGCCATTGAAAGGATCGACTAATTCACCAAAAGTAGTTTTGTTTAGACTGATAGCCAGCGCATTGATGGTGAAGTCGCGACGGTTTTGGTCATCTTCTAAACTGCCATCTTCCACTATAGGTTTACGTGAGTCACTGCGGTAAGATTCTTTACGTGCACCTACAAATTCAATTTCTAAATCTTGAAATTTGACCTGTGCTGTGCCAAAGTTTTTAAAGACTGTCAATTTTGCCTTCTTCCCCAAAGCAGCAGCTACCTGCCCAGCTAGCTCAATGCCGCTTCCCAACACCACTATATCAATATCAGTAGAAGGGCGTTGCAAAAAAATATCTCGGACATAACCCCCAATTACAAAACAAGTCTTCTGATGTTGGTCGGCTATATCCGAGATAAGATGAAATATTTTCTGATTCAAATGTTCTTTCATTGCTTATGAGATATACCTCTGTTTAACAGGCAAACAGACTGCAAATATCATCATTTTTTCTGAAATCATCGGTCAGATTTATTTGCTTTCGTCTTTTTTCTTCCTGCTTTTTAGTTTTTTTACTTCATCTTCTAAACTAACAATTTGCTTATCTTGCTGTGAAATTGTTTTCAATAGACCTTTAAGTTCCTCATTATCAATAGAAGAAGGATATTGTGCTTTTACTCTTTCTAAGAAGTCGGCAAGGACATTCATATAATTCACAAAAGCATCGTAGGGTGATTCGTAATGACTGCCATACGCCTCTTTATGACTCATAAAGCGGAAATGATTGCTACTTTGTAAGTGTAACCAATCCTGCATCAAAGGCTTATCAGCACTGATACGTACGCGCTCACTAACACTGTACAATTTGTTTAAAGCCTCGCGCTGAAGGTCATTTGCGTTCCAAGGTGCAAGGTCTTTCTCGTGTCCCCACCAACTGGATGGGAAAGGCACAGAAAGTGAACCTTGAGGCTGATTTTTCTTAGCTAATTCTGATGGCAGCGCAAAGCCAATTCCATTTGCCATAGCGTGATAGGGGATAGCTTTTAGAAAATCAAAAATGCCTGATTCAGCAGATTGTACATGTCCTAAAGACTCATATCCCATCCATACATTGAAAATTTCCTCCTCAGTAGGCGTGTTGGTGATAGCATCGATGAACTTCTCAGCCGTATAAGGATATTCTGTCCAAGTCGGATTAGAAAATCTCAAATAAATATCTTCTGAAAGTTTGATGTTACGTACCAATAATTTCAATTTGTTTTGATAAGCATGGGAATACACATAGTTCGGACTTTTCCATCCCATCACATGCTTAGCCTCTTCAACCAGCATGGTTTTATAACCCATATTGAAGGCTTTTTCGCCTATCTCATCAGAATAAATAAGCGCAGCATTGCGCAGTACAGTAGGGCGTTTGCCAAATAAACTCTCGATTTTATCTGCATGCATTTTCACCTGCATCTCGAATTCATCTTCATCAAAAATAGAAGAAAGTGAATGAGCATAAGGCTCGGTTAGAAACTCTACACTGCCTGTTTCAGCCAATTCTCGAAAACTATCAATGAGTTCAGGTGCATACATCTCCAATAATTCAAGCGTAACGCCAGAGATGGAAAATGCGCATTTAAACTTACCATTTGAACTTCTGATCATTTCAGCAATGGTCTTATTAGCAGGTAGATAAGATCTTTCAACTAAATGTCTTAATTGCTCTTCAGCCTGAAAATCATCATAATAATAATGATCCTGACCTATATCAAAAAAGCGATATCTTTTAAGTCGCACTGGCTGATGAATCTGGAAATAAAAGCAAATATTTTTCATACTATATCTTGTCTTTAATGTTTTTAAATTGAATTTCTTATAGCTATTGGATGTCTCATTTACCAACCTAAAACGCGGTTGTAGATATTTCTTACTTTGATGCCCGCATCATACCATTTGATATTATTGACTTCTTCCAAACCTAATTCCCTCATGTCCTTATACATAGCTGGATATTTGATGATACCGTAAATCGCATCAGCCATCGCATCTATATCCCAATAATCGGTTTTGACTGCATGGGTTAAAATTTCGGCACAGCCTGATTGTTTCGAGATGATAGAAGGTGTACCCACTTGCATCGCTTCAAGGGGAGAAATACCAAAAGGCTCGGAGACGGAAGGCATGATATACACATCACTTTCAGCCAACATTTCGTGCACTTGGCGACCCTTCAAAAAGCCTGTAAAATGGAACTTATCGGCAATACCTCTTTGTGCAGCCAATTCAATCATGTCATTCATCATATCGCCACTACCAGCCATCACGAAACGAACACCATCGGTTTTTTCAAGTACTTTATGTGCTGCTTCGACGAAGTATTCTGGTCCTTTTTGCATGGTAATTCTACCCAAGAAAGTTACCACTTTGTCTTTTCTTTCCGTTTTAGTAAAAGAATCCACATCAGGCAAAGGTTCTACAGCATTATGCACGGTAGTTACTTTGTTAGGGTCTTGATGGTATTTTTCAATCACGATATTGCGTGTCAAATTACTCACGGTGAGGATATGGTCGGCAGCATCCATACCGCGCTTTTCGATGGAATAAACGGTAGGATTTACATTACCACGACTACGGTCGAAATCGGTTGCATGTACATGAATAACAAGCGGTTTGCCACTAATCTGCTTAGCAAAAGCACCAGCAGGATACGTCAACCAATCATGTGAATGGATGACATCAAAATCAAGTTGATGTGCCAAAACGCTGCCCACAGCTTCGTAGTTTGATATTTCTTCTATCAGATTATCAGGATATCTACCCGAAAAATCAATACAACCCAAATCATTGGTATGAATTCTTCTGAAGTCGTATTTGATACCCTCACGCAACCAAAAATACTCATCAGGATGCATGAAATTTCCAATGCGATGATTGACATGGTCCCAGCTGTTATCTTTCCAGACTACAGGAACATTATTCGCTCCGATAATTTTCAAAAAGCTTTTATCTTCATCGCCATGTGGTCGTGGGATAACGAAAGTCAGCTCCATATCGCCCTGCTGCGCCATTCCGCGCGTTAGACCATAACTGGCTGTGCCCAAACCACCTAAAATATGGGGAGGAAACTCCCATCCAAACATTAATACCTTCATACTTCTTCCATTTTTTTGATGATATCTAATACACGCACAATCTCTGAAACGCTCATAGCGAACGACATACCGCCGTGTCCTCTGTAAGGAGGGTTACCGTCGAATAGTTCGGGGATAGTCCCAACACAATTCTCGCTCAATTCCGCTTCGTAGCCAATCAGCATTCTTTTGATAAAAGAGATGCCGCTTTCCTTATATATATTAAGGTAGGCAGTAGCATACGCACCGAAGAAGAGTGGCCAAACAGGACCGTTGTGGTAATTTCGGTTACGCTCGCGCATTCCGCCAATATAAATAGGGCGATAAGTGCCACTTTTCGGACTTAAACTCCTTAGTCCTTTGGGAGTTAGCAGTTCGCGTGTACAAATATCAAGTATAGATTTTTGTTGTTTTTTATCTAAGGGAGAATGGGGTAAACCGATGGCAAATAGCATATTAGGTCTTACCTCCATATCTTTATATAAACCTACCACATAGTCGTGTAGATAAGTTCCATTCCAGAAAATTTGTATAAAAGCTTCACGCGCCATTTCAGCTTGATAGTCTGTTAAATCAGCACGTTGGTCGTTGTTAGCAGCACGTTTTAATTCAGCCGAAAACTTCAAAGCATTATACCATAAAGCATTGATTTCCACCACATAACCTGTACGAGGAGTGATAGGATAACCATCTTCCGTAGCATTCATCCAAGTCAGTGCCTTTTCAGACCCATTGATAAACAGCAAACCATTGTTGTGCATGTTTAAATGCGGATGTTTTTGAGTACGGACATACTCAATAATATCGGTGATGATTGCCTCGTAACGCTCTGCAGCTTGTTCGATAGAAGTATGTTCAGCATAGCGTTGCACCACATTGATAAACCAAAGCAGCGCATCTGGCTGATCCAATTCTTCTATGCCTAAATGCTGTGTTTCACCTTGCATAAATTGCTGAATTTCCTCTACAGAAGTTTTCATAATTGCATCGAAATAATCCATCCTATCGATAGCAAGCGTACAGCCAGGCAGAGAGAAAAACTGGTCACGTGCACGAGCACCAAACCAAGGATAACCTGCTAATAGATAGGTTTTATCGCCTATGCGTTTGTAAAACTGCTGCGCGGAGTTTTTCAAGGTTTGAAACATATCCGAACGTTCATTACGGCGAAGCAGTTCGCTATCCCATAGTTTTTTAAGACTTGTAGGAGCAATTTCTGAAATTCCAGCGGAGAAGATGATGCTTTCTCCTTTTTTGATAGGCATTTCAAAATAGCCAGGCACCATCAAATCTTCCTTATAATCATACCCTCTTTCTTGTTCTTTATAGTACTCGATATTTTTGTACCAATCAGGTTGATGATGATAATCATTTTGCTTGGAGAACTGCATGTACAGATGAGGATAGCCTTCATATAAGCACATAGCTACACCGTTTTTCACTTCCAGATAAGAAGTGTCAGCTTGATCATTTTCATAGGTCAAATCATCCACACTGCGGAATGCCAAATAAGGCTTAAAGCGCAGCGTAGTAGGGGAGTGTGCCTCCAACAAAGAGTATCGAATAATTACGCGTGGCTCAAAAGAAACGAGCATAATTTCCTTTGAAAGCACGACTCCACCAACGCGATAGACAGTACGAGAAATGATGTTGCAGTCAAACTGTCGGATGTATTTATGACCGTTTGGGCTGAAGTTATTCCCCTCGTATTTATGCACACCCAGATTAAATTCTGCACCGCGTTGAATAACAGTTTCATCCAAAGAGGATAGAAGCACATGATTTGATTTATCAATTTCAGGGAGCGGAATCACGAGCTGACCGTGGTATTTCCTTGTGTTGCACTCAATTAAGGTAGTGCTATTATACGCACCTGCTCTATTGGTGCGTATCATCTCTTTAGGCAGAGATTTTTCGAGGTTAATTAATAAAGTCTTGTCAAAATTTAAGTAACTCATATCGTGTTTTTTAGATTGTTCCGAAAACGTTTGCAAGATAGCAAATTATCTTTATTAAATCTACACAAAGCGCTGAATTTGTCAAAAAAAATAAACTTTTCATAACAAACTACATTTCGATAGGGTGGAAGTTTATCAAGTTAAACAAAAACGCTGAAAAAGATTACTCTCTTCCAGCGTCTGTTTACTTTGAGCGAAAAACGGGACTCGAACCCGCGACCCTAACCTTGGCAAGGTTATGCTCTACCAACTGAGCTATTTTCGC
>CAYVWK010000119.1:0-6428 GCA_964455235.1 uncultured Paludibacter sp. | reverse complement strand
TGAAAAAAGGTATAACAATACTAACTTTTTAAAGACATCTAATAACACTAGCTAAATGATAAAACATTTAACCAGTGTTACTGTTAATCTATAATTTACAAGATATTATTAGCCTTTAATAATTGAAAAAAGGTATAACAATACTAACTTTTTTTTAAATTAGTATTGTCTAGCTTTTTCAATATTCTCTTTCATTTCTTTAAACGCTTTTTGAACAGCTACTGATTGAGAAACCTCCGCTGTTCCAACACGCCACCACCCTAAATAACCATTAGACATAGTCTTAGGTAAAACCTTAATATCAATAAGAGTGGATATACTTTGTTTCTTAGAATCTTCTATTGCCGCAATTAGCTCTTTTTCATTTTTTACTGTGTATGTTTTACATCCATAGGATTCTGCACTTTTTGCAAAATCAATTAAATATAGTTTCCCATCTAGCTTTCCTGTTGTAGGATTTCTATGCCGCATTTCAGTGCCAAAGCTTCCCGACCCATTTTCCATTTGGAGATTATTAATGCAGCCAAACCCAATATTATCAAATAGCAAGACATTTATTTTGATTCCTTCTTGAATTGAGGTTATTAATTCTGAATGAAGCATGATGTAAGATCCATCCCCTACCATAGCATAAACTTCTTGTTCTGGTTTAGCCATTTTTACACCTACTGAAGCAGCTATTTCATATCCCATGCATGAGTATCCATATTCAAGATGATATGTATTTGCAACTTTTGGTCTCCACATCCTCTGTAAATCTCCAGGGAGACTCCCTGCAGCTCCGACGACTATAGCATCGTCATCTAGATAATTTTCAAGCAGACCAAGAACTCTTGTTTGAGTCAGCTCGGATCCTAGTACTTCTACATACTCGGAAATTCCTTTTTCATCTAAATCTGGAACCTCAGGGATGAAACCGACCCCTCTCTTAATCGAATAAAGACGATCTAGCTCAGTTGCCCATTGGTTACGAACAGTACTAATATAATTTATATCATATGAACTCTTCCAACCTACTTCAATAAGAGATTTTTTTAAAGCTATTAAACTTTCTTTAGCATCACCTACTACCTGTACCGCATCTAGCTTATATGCATCAAAACCTGAAATATTAAGATTCACATATTTTACTAAAGGATTCGAATAAATCCATTTAGAAGCTGTTGTAAAATCTGTGTAACGAGTACCTACACCAATAACTAAATCAACCTCATGGGCAATGGTATTTGCGGCCATATTCCCTGTTGTGCCTAATCCTCCCAGATTGAGATAATGATCAAAGGGGATAGCACTTTTTCCAGCTTGCGTTTCCCCAAAAGGAATATTAAATTCTTCGGCAAAAGCTTTAAATTCATTAGCAGCTTCTGAATAACGAACACCACCTCCGCAAATCATCAGCACCTTCTTTCCTTCTTTAATACGAGCGGTAGCGGCCTCAATGGCTGCACTAACTGGAGGACGTCTTTCTATACGATGAACTCTTCTTTGGAAGAAGTGCTCTGGATAATCAAATGCTTCACCTTGCACATCCTGAGGAAGAGAGATTGTAACTGTTCCAGTTTTTTCTGGGTCTGTAAGAACACGCATTGCATTAATTGCCGCAGACATAAGTTGCTCTGGTCTAGCTACTCTATCCCAATATTTACTTACGGATCTAAATGCATCATTTGTTGATATAGAAAGATCAGCAGGTTGTTCCATTTGTTGAAGAACAGGATCAGGTTGACGTGTAGCAAAAACATCACTTGGTAAAAGCAGAAGAGGTATTCTATTAGCAGTAGCAGTAGCTGCTGCGGTAAGCATATTAGCTGATCCAGGACCAACGGAAGCTGAGCAAGCAATAATTTGGCGACGATGGTTTTGTTTTGCAAATCCAGTTGCGATATGTGCCATGCCCTGTTCATTTCTCCCTTGATACATGATCAAATCTCCAGGAGATTCCTCAAGAGCTTGTCCAATACCAACAACATTACCATGACCAAAAATAGTGAATACCCCTTTGACAAACTTTTGTTGAATACCATCAAATTCTACAAATTGGTTATCTAGAAACCTAATTAATGCTTGGGCTACTGTTAGTCTTAATGTTTTCATTTTTTCCTCTTTATAATAACAATGCGTGTATATGTCCTATCATCATACAATACAAACTCTTAAATGTCCACCAGAAAAAGCAGGTGTTAAATTGATTTGAATTTTAATGCTAATGCACAATACAAATTCATCTTTTTATGCATAGTCACTAATCTATCTAGCCATGTGCAAATAGATATATTAAAATAATATGAAGAATAGAAAGAACTAGTAGTTATCAATCAACCTTATTATCATTACTCACCGGCCACTTAAACATTTTTTTACTCTAATATATTGCATTACTAGAACAATTGGGTGAATTCAGTTTAAGAACTCACCACTAATAATTAAATTCACAGAACACTTTGCCATAATTCTTGAATACTTCGCAATGCATTATCTGAATCACCTTCTGGAGAGAATTCAAATCCTACAAAGCCCGTATATCCACTCTGTTTTATTGATGTTAAAATCTTTTGCCAATCTATAGCGCCTTGTCCTATCCTTGGTTCATGACGAGTAGGAATATCTGCAATGTGATAATAACCTATGTATGGAGCGTAGTTTTCTATAATAGAAAGCAAATCATCCCCCATCATACCTTGATGATAAAGATCACAGAGTATAGAAAGTCTTTTATCATCTATCTCTTTTATAATATCTACAGCTTTAGGAATGTCATAAAGATAATAACCTACATGATCAAGCACTGTATTTAGAGGTTCTATAACTATGTTGAAATCTGTAGGTATAACTTCAAGTATTTTCCTAAGTCCTATAACAAGGGAATTTCTTTTTTCTGAATCAGAGCTACTTTGGTACTTATTCATTACTACACCTTCGTCTCCAAGCTCTTGAGTCAAAATCATAAGTGTATTATTTCCTAGCAATTTAGCACCACTCAGGGCATCTTCAAGGTCATCTAGAAGAATATCATGAGTACTTTCTTGAATCAAATCGCCTTTTCTCTGACCACTAAATATAGCAGTTTTCATTCCAATGGTTTGTTTTAACTGTTTTAGTTCATCAAGATCTTTATCACGCCAGCTCCAAAACTCAAAATATTCAAACCCATATTTAGCTATATTTTTCACCTTATCAACTGGATTTAAACCACTGTACAACATTTCAAAGCAAATTGATGCTTTCATTTCCTTACCTCTGATAACATTACCGTTCTTTTCTCTTTCATTGAAATCATACATGCTTCTGCAATATAAACTGGTTCTAACCCATCATATCCATTTACCGAAGGTGTCTTACCTGAGGCTATACTGTCGACAAAATGCTTTAATTCATTTATATAAGCAGGAATATATCTTTCTAAAAAGAAGAATGGGATAAGATCGCTTTTTATGTTCTTCGAACTTGCAATATGCACAGTATTACTTTTAACGTTATTTGCATCAACCATTCCTTTTGATCCAAAAACCTCAACACGTTGATCATATCCATAAACAGCTTGACGACTATTTTCTATTGTACCCATTGCGCCGTTCTCAAAAACAAGTGATATTACAGCAGAATCTATATCTCCAGCTTCACCAATTTTTTTATCAACTAGGACTGAACCATATGCATTTACTTGCAAAACCTCACTATTTGTGAGAAACCGGACCATATCAAAATCATGTATAGTCATATCAAAAAAAAGACCTCCAGAACGTTTTATATACTCTACTGGTGGTGGCGAAGGGTCTCTACTTGTAACTCGAATATTATGAACATCACCAATCTCTCCACTTTGCACAACTTCCTTTACTCGTGCAAAACTTGGATCAAAACGCCTATTAAATCCAATTTGCAACTTAGTTCCAGCTTGTTTAACAACTTCCAAGGTTTCGCGAATTACGTCAATATCAAATGCAATTGGCTTTTCGCAAAAAACATCTTTACCGGCTTTAGCTGCTCTTTGAATAAACTCCGCATGAGTATCCGTACTAGAACAAATCATGACTGCATTCAGATCAGGATTATTGAATACTTCATCAGGATTGTCAGTCCATGAAACAACATTCTTATCCTGTGCTACCTGTTTAGCTGCGTCAATAAAAATATCACAAACAACCGCTACTTCAACATTTTCTACTGAATTCTGAAGCAACCCAATATGCATTTTCCCAATGCGCCCCGTTCCTATTACGCCGATTTTAACCATAAGACTCTCCTAATTCTATTATAACTTTTTTTATTTAAGTATGCTCTACAGCATAACGTAATATAATTAAATTCAAATATCGATGTATGATTTCTTGTAGCCAATAAATAAAATAATCCAAAAGCTTTAAATAAATTATTACATCAATTTAAACAACAAAAAGTAGTTACAACCAATGAACGACCCATCAATAATTCACTTTTTCATTGTTTGTTTTGCGCCGTCCTTACAATTTAGATAGAATGTAGTCAATACTATTTTTAGCAGCATCAATAGGATTATCCAAGTTCCACACAGGTTCAGAAAACGGTTCAAAAGAGAAGTACCCCTGATAACCAGAGTTTTGTATTTGTTTGATCTGAGAAACATTACCTAAGCGATCTTTTGGCCCTACAAGTATACGATGAGCATCCTGCATTTCTTGAAATACTACATTTTCATCCTCAACCCCTGAAATATGGACAAGGCCAGTATGACTAGCAAAAATATTTTGTTCATTAGCAATCTTATGATGAAATGTATCATGAACTAATTTAAAAGTATTGGCGAATTCAGGGGCATTAAGGATTGAAACTACATCTTTTTTATATCTCATGCTTGAAATAGGAAACCCTAGAACTTCTACATATCCCAATAGATTACGTGATTCAAGGATTGCCTTTAATGATCCAAGAGAATTTTGAAGAAGCTCACTCCTTTTATTATCTGTAAAAACAATACTTGCATCATTGAGGGGGACGAGTACCAATGCTTTAGCATTACAGGCTACTGCATAATCAGCAATTGAGTTCGCATTGTCCGCTAGTTTTTCATCCCATATATTAAAAGGATAAAGCGCATTTATTGTTAACACCTCAACACCAGCATCTTTTGCCGCTTTTCCTGCCTCCTTAGCCTTAGTGAGACTATTGACACTATTGATTCCTATATCATTTCGAAATTCGACAGCTGTTACTCCAATTTTTCTTACTTTGTCTGTAAATTCTGCGAAACTGTATCGTGGACTTACCATGTGATTTAATGCAAACTTAATACTTTTACTCATTCTTTACTTTCTCCTATATAGGGCATTGTATCTGTGCAACTTGGCAGATTATAAGCCAGTGTTAATTTTAATATATTCTCGAGCCTTTAGGGCATATTCAAATGGGTTTGCAATAGCGGGGTCTTGTTCTGCTTCCACTACCATCCAGCCTTCATAATTTGATTCTTGTAGAATTTTGAAAATAGGAATAAAATCCAAATCCCCATCTCCAGGAACAGTAAAAGTTCCCATTCTAACCCCATCAAGAAAACTTAGGTGCTTTTCCCAAACTTTATTTATAATGTTCATGCGACAATCTTTTAAATGCACATGAGCAACTCTATCGATGTGTTTTTCGAGCGTGTCATATGCGGCCTGTGAATCTCTTTCAGAGTACATGAGATGCCCAGAATCAAATAGCAAATACACATCATCTGTCGTCATATCCATAAACTGGTCAATTTCTTGAGGAGTTTGAACACCAGTCCCCATATGATGATGAAAACTGCATTTCATACCAAGGTCTTTTGCAATCATGCCTAATTCATTCATCCCTTTTGTAACCTGAATCCACTGATCTTTAGTATAGATAGGTTTGTCATTAAATACAGATTTCTCTTGACCCTGAATTGAATTCCCTTGCTCCGAACAACCAATAATATTGGCACCAGTTTCTTTTAAAAAATTAGCCCATTCCTTAAACGATTTGTAAGTTAATACTGGGGCTTTGGATGTAAACTCTGTTGAAAACCAAGCATTGCATATAGTCAAGTTTCTTAATTTTAATGCTTTATTAAGTGTATCAATGGTTTTTGGATATTTACTTCCAACTTCACTTCCACTATACCCTGCTAAAGCCATCTCACTAATTGTTTGTTCAAACGTGTTGTAGCCACCAAGCTCTGGTATATCATCATTAGTCCAAGCAATTGGAGCACATGCAAGTTTAACTTTGTTTTTATCAAGCATTATCATAGTTAAAAACCATCCTTTTTATTATAGAAATGTATTTAAATTCTCATACAATTTTTTATAATCAGCTTTTTATAGAAGTGCTATTGTATTAAAAATATTCTATCGTCTTATTGTAAGACTATATGAACAAATTCGCAAGTATTATATTTTCAAATTTTATGATAATGTGGATGTGTATATAGGAAAATTTTTCTA
>CAYVWK010000118.1:0-6510 GCA_964455235.1 uncultured Paludibacter sp. | reverse complement strand
TGTAGCCGTTTGGTTTCCCTTATGACTACAGTATGAATTAAATAATAGACTTGTTACGTATGGTAAATTCTACTTATTAGCAGAAATAACCAGCTCTCTTTCATTTTTACAAAGATGTGTTGCAGTAACATCAACATCAGCTTGACAGTCTTCTTTCCAAATAATCTGAATTTCTTGATCTTTTAGATGTAAAGAAAAACGAGAAGCTGAAGGGAAGGAGAAGCTTCCGAAGTGCTCAATTTCTATAGTATGATTTTTTTCTTTTCTGCTTACTGTCAAATCTAATCCATGGATATGTAAGTTTTCCAAAGCAAACTGGGTGTATTTAGTTGTGATAGAATGAAAATCAAATCCATCTGTACTTGGATGAATTCCTACAACAAATCTAATTATGAAATCTGTATACAAAGCGCCCCATCCATGAAACGGAAGCCCCGCACCATCTCCATTTTCAGCATCATAATATTCATAACAGTTGTCATTATGGATAGTTGAAGATAAGAAGCGATCTAAAATCTGGGTTGCTGCTTTAGGATGAGATTTTTCAATACCATAGAGGATTGACCAAGTTACTTGAGGCCAATTTGCTCCACGCCAAAAATCATAAGAACAATAAGTAGGCTCACTCCTGCTTACTGAAGGAACGGGTGTGCCTGTTAAGAATTCTTTTTCGGAAAGAAGGTATTCATCAATTAGTCGCTCACGTTGTGCACTTGTTGGAATATCAGTCATTAAAGGAAGTAATCCAGCTGCAGTTTTAACAAGTACTTTGGTATCAGTTCCAGCTTCAAGGTCATAATAGAACCCGTCCTCTGGGTTATACATCAAACTGTTCATACTCTCTTTTGTTTGTTTTTGTTTGTTTCGTAATCCTTTAGGTTCTTCTTTTCCTAGTATCTTAGCCATCTTTAAAATCGTCTCTCTCATAAGATAGATATACACATTGAAATCAACGCCTTCAATAAAAGGGTCAAGAACTCTATTTCTTGCGGCAGCATCAAATCTAGGACTATTGTCCCATCCTGATTCCCATATATTCGTGTATGCTGACAATCCTCTGTTTCCAAGGTCTCGATACAGTGTTAACCAATGGTCATATGAAACTAATGCATTATAAAAGAACTCTAAGTAATCATTATTTCCATATTTTGCATAAACTTGATCTATAGTTATACCAATAACTGGAGGCTGTGTTGTACCGGTTGTTTTTGCATCCCCATCCATCCATTCTCTACCATTGGTTGGATACATGAACAATTCATAAGGAATCATTCCATTTCGCCATTGGTTTGTAACAAAGTTTTTCATTTCTTGTTCTGCGTGTGTAGCATCATTATTCCATAACCATGCAATTGTTTGAAATGCAGAATCCCAGAAAAACTGATTATAGTAGTGAAATTTGTTTACTGAGGTAAATGGGAATCCCATTCTCTCTTCTGGAAACGTAATTTTCCCAGCAAATAAAATATACCAGCTAGTATAATACATTTTCTTCAGTCGCTTATCTTGACAATCAAACTGAGGAATTGTTTTAGTAAAATCATTCCATCGTGATATTTCAGCTATTTGAGCATCAGAAATGCTTTTTTTGGTTTTAGGAGGCTTTCGGGATTCTTCATCATTTATTGAAAAACGAACCACCAGTGAATCACTAAGATTAGGATTCCACTCAAAGCAATAACTACTATTCCTTGAGCTGACAGACGTATCAATGGAGCCCATTGATTTTCTTCGTGTTTCTTCTTCTACCCAAAAAGTATACCGTTTTTTTAAGTTATGACTGGTAAAATAGTGGCTCTTAACAATATCATTATGATTTAATGGTGAAAGAGTAATAGATTTCATTGGGGTCGATGTAGCAAGAGTAAAAGAAAGGTTGTCCCATTTTCCTTTTAATTCTTGGTTGCTGATAGCTTTTAGTTCACAATTTCCTTCCTCATCCCAATGATAAGGAATTCCTTGAGGGGAGAATAAACAAGCCCCAGAAAGGAGAATTTTTATCTCGATTGAACTAGTGCAATCCAACTCCATGAAAGCTTGGTTTCCTTCAACTGTGATGGTCTGATTGATTGTAAAATCTTCACCAACAAATGTAGAAATTCTTCTTACTGGATCAATTGAGCTATCTGTTAGTCTCATTGAAAGCTTGTTACCTGCTTTATCAAACACTTCTGCTTGTAGCAGAGGTTGAAATTGAAGAACTGATGAGACATAACATTCCGGAAAACCGGGAAATGAAAGACTGTCTTTTTCTCGCAAAGTTATAAGATTCCCAAACTGAGCATCAAGAGAGGGGATTTGAGAAAAAAAGTTTTTAGTTTCTTGGGTATAGTTCATAATTATTTACCTTTATATATATTGTTTCTCCTACAGAAAAAACTGTATTTGTTTCTAGTAATACTGATTGATTTTGTTGTAGTGATAGTTTGTATCGACTTATGTTTCCGAGATATGAACGATCTGTGATTACAGCTTGTAGCCAACCAGGGTTGGGCTTATAGCTAAATTGTAACTCTTCTGGTCGTGAGAATAAAATGGCATCGCCTTGAAGTTCCGGTTTAGAAAGTAAAGCTATTTTTTCACCCGAAGGTAGAATAAATGACTTTTCCTTTATTGTTCCTTCAATAAAGTTTGCTTTTCCAATAAAATCAGCAATAAATTTATCTGCTGGCTTTTTGTAGATTTCTTCAGGAACTCCTACTTGTAAAACTTTGCCTTTATTCATGACAGCTATCCGGTCAGAGATTTCCAAAGCTTCTTCTTGGTCATGAGTGACATATACAGCTGTTATTCCTAATCTTTGTTGAATTTGCTTGATTTGTTTTCGCAAGGAAATTCGTAATTTAGCATCAAGATTCGATAACGGCTCATCTAGAAGAAGGATTTCAGGATTAATGACCAAAGCTCTAGCTATAGCTACTCTTTGCTGCTGGCCTCCACTCATTTCCTCTGGATATTTTTCTTCAACATTAGCTAGTTCAACCATGTCCAATGCCCATTTTACTTTTTCAGCAATCACTTTAGAACTCATCTTCCTTAGCTCTAAGCCATAAGCAATATTTTTATATACAGTCTTATTTGGCCATAATGCATAGTTTTGAAAAACAAACCCAATATTCTTTTTCCATGGTGGTAAGCTTGTGTTATCCTTTCCATTAAAGAGCACTTGTCCTTTTTCTGGTCGTTCAAATCCAGCAATAACACGAAGTAATGTAGTCTTACCGCAACCAGACGGCCCCAACAAAGTAAAGAACTCTTTTTCTTTGATATCGAGTGATACATTTTTTAATGCTTGTAATTTGCCAAAATTCTTTTCAACATTTCTTATTTTAAGATCAATTGTTTTACGATCTTTTATATTAGATGGCTTCAATTCGGACCTCCGTAGGTTTTCGAGTTTTTATCGTAATAATATATAGTGGTATATATAGCATTAGCATAAGCAAAACAGTCATAGATGAGGCAAGTCCAAAGTCAGCACCCGCATCAATAGTATTTTCAAACACAACCGCAGTCATTGGTTTCCAAGGAGGACGGTATAAAATTATAGTTGAGCTTATTTCTGTCATAATTTGTAAAAAAGCAAGGGTAGCACCACTAATTACTCCGCCAATCATCAAGGGGAACGTAATTTGCCAAAAACTTTTTAAAGTGTTTGCGCCAAGGCTTTGTGCCGCTTCTTCTAGAGCAGTATGTACTTGATAGAGAGCTGATTCGGCACTTTTTACAGAATAGGGTAGTTTTCGGACAAAATATGCAAGTACTAAGATTAACCATGTTCCAGTTATCATTATTGGTTTTTGGTTGAAAATTAGAATAAACCCAATACCAAGAACTGTGCCCGGTATAAGATAAGGGGCCATTACAATTTGGTTAAGAATTCCAGAGGCTTTCCAGTTTTTTCTTTTGACAAGGATATAAGCTATACCAATACCGAATACTACGTTCAGTGCTGTGGCAATACCCCCAGTAAACAGAGTTACCCAAACAGAGTTCAAGTTTGTTTGGAATAGTCTAACATAGTTTGCTAATGTAGGTGTGCTTGTGATAATACCAACTCTCCATGTAAAGAAGGATGTAATCAATACAGTTATATGTGGTATAAAAGCAAACAGTATTACAATAAATGTTATAGCATACGTAAAAATTCGATGTTTTTTAGTAGCTGCTCGCGCAGATGGTTGATTTGTTTTTATTGAAGCATATGAACGCCTCGCCAAATAAACTCTTTGGCCAGTCAACATAATAAAGGAAATGAAAATCATAATCATACTGCCAGTACTAGCAATAGAAAAGTTTCCTCCTATTTCGTTGATGTACTCTTTGTATACAAGAACAGGAAGTACATTCAAATCAAGTGAAATTACATATGGTGTTCCAAAATCGGTAAATGCAGTCATCATAGCCATATACAATCCATTGATAATCCCAGGCATGACCAAGGGAAGCTCAATTCTCCAGAATGTATTACGTCGATCGCCCCCTAAGCTCATAGAACACTCTCTTAAGGAGTGGTCAACTGAGGTGAAAGTATCATAAGTAAGTAGAAAAATAATCGGAAATACCAACCAACTAATTACCCATATAACTCCATGCATCCCGACAATCGACCAATCTAAACCAAAGAATCGAGTGATAATCCCGTAGCTTCCCAGTAGCATTCGCCATGCATATGCTCCAAGAAAGGGGGGAGCGATGGATGCCATGGTGATAAGTGTTATAACAAAACTGGTCCCTGGTATCTTGAAGCGTGAATATAAATAAGCTAAGCCAACACCAAAAATTGCGGCAATGATTGTAGAACAAATTGTAACTATCAAGCTGTTCTTTATAGCAGTTACATATTTCCCGGTGGTTAAGAACTTTACATAGTTAGAAAGAGTATAATGTTTTGATCTATCCTCTATACGGAGGTATGCACCAGGAGAGAAAATTACTTTTACTTGAGAATCATCAATTTGTTGAACAGAGAAAAGCGTTGTTTTCTGATCTCCAAAAAGAGAATCAAAGACTTTTTGAGAAATCAATAATTCATCTTTTTCAGTAAATATTTTTATGTTAGATCCAACAACTTCCGCTGAAATTGATGAGTTAGGAGTAATTGTTGAAATGATTATCTCCCCTGGGTTTTTAGAGATAATATGATATACTTTTTCTCCCTTTTGATAGAGAGTAAAGTCACTTTTAGATTGATCTTTTACAACAAAACCTTCCATGGCCGCAGGTTCAATACTCAATTCACTGGTATGCTTATTGGTTGTAATTGTTAGTTCTCCTCCATCTTGCTGAAAAGAACTTTTAAATATCCAAAACTGTGAAGTAATTATTAGTAATGATAAAAAGATCAATGTGAAAGCTGTAAACAGTTTCCATGGATCTTTAAAAAATTGTATTATTTTTGGCAAGAGTTTCTCCTTTGAAAATGCAAACCGTTCCTAAAATTATTGGAACGGTTTGCAACAATTAAATGCAATTATTTTAACAATTCGTCAAATTTAGCATTAACAATTTGTCTAGGTTCATTTGCAGTGAAAAGATTTAATTCACCTAGTTTTGGAAGTACTGTAGGTGGATCAACGTCTTTTCTTGCTGATCTACGAGAAATTGTTTCTACAGCTATCTTGTGGGCTTCAGGAGAGGAAACAAAATCAATAACTAATTTTCCAAGTTCAGGGTTAGGGCCATTATTGACTAACGCGATGGCATCCATTTGTACAGTAACTGCATCTGTTGCATAAATCATTTTAACAGGAAGACCTTCTTGTTCCCATTTTGCACCTAAATCTTCGTTCATAAATCCAGCAGGTAGCTCGCCATCACGGATTGCTTTGAACATTGCATCAGAGCCTGGAAGAACAACACTATTTTCTAGCATTTCTTCAATAAAGTCCCATCCATATGCGTTAACTAAGCCAGAAACTATGGTATATCCAGTTCCTGATTTATTAGGATCAGCGAGTGCGATAGCTTTGTCTTTCCATTTTAGATTAACTAAGTCTTTTACAGTTGTAGGGTACTCATCTTCACTTAGTAAGTTTGTATTTACTAGGATTGGTTGACAAAGAATTGCAAAAGGATGCCATTTCTTAGCTGGGTCTGTGTTTTGCATATAAGCATCTTCTGGTGATTCATATGCAGCAAATAATGATTCGTAGGATTCGAAACTTGTAGTATCACCACCCCACATCACATCTGCTGATGGGTTACTTTGCTCTGCATCCAAACGAGATAGTAATTCTCCTGTACCTGCTTTAATACGTTCAACTCTTACATCTGGGTACTTCTTATTGAAGGAATCAAATATAGGGTCTGTAATTTCTGGACCATGAGGTGTATAAACAGTTACGACACCTTTAGGACCTGTAGTAGTTTCTTGCTCTGTCGCTCCAGCAGCGAACAGTAGGGTAAAAGAGCAACCAATTAAAATCATGATAGACAATAGACGTTTCATAAAATCTCCTAATAATAACTGGTCTATAATACCAGTATAATTTCTATTTGTGATTATCA
>CAYVWK010000117.1:0-6516 GCA_964455235.1 uncultured Paludibacter sp. | reverse complement strand
ATTACGCCTCCTTTATAAGTTATATAAGTAATACAATTATTTAGCTTATTAACTTTTTGTTTTTAATTCACTAATAATAGACTTGATTCATAAATGATTCGTATAATACAATTAATGTGATCGCTTTTTTAAATAAATTGCAATTACTGTTATAAAGGAGCTGTGATGATTTCTACTAGAGAGCTCGCCAAACTCGCAGGAGTGAGTCAAACAACTATTTCACGCTTTCTAAACAACCATCAACATATAAAAAGCGAAACTCGTGACAGAATATTAAAAGTAGCAAAAGAACACGGTCTTTTTTTAAAAAACAAAGAAACAAAAGATGGAAAAGATAAAAATAAAATTTTTATCGCTATTATTTACAATAACCTTACTTGCCAATCAGAGACAGATTATTATATTGAAATACTAATTAACTCATTAATGAAAGTTATAGAAAATTATGATTTCTTTCCAATTCTATCCTTAAATCTTATACATAATTCTGATACTAAACGACTTGAGTCTTTAGCTAAAAACCCCATGCTTCTTGGTTGTATTATTATCAATCCCAACTACCAGCCAAAAATTTCTCGTTATCTTGCATTTCTTGACATTCCATTTATTCATTTGCACTACTTTAATAAAGATTCACTTGAGAATATTAACATAGTTGATACAAACCATTATGCTGGAGGACATTTAGCAACTCAGCATCTCATAGAATTAGGCCATAAGAATATCATCACTTTAACATCAACTGGACGTGAATACGAAGGAAGAACAGATGGGTATTCAGTCGCAATGAAAGAAGCAAATTTGGAAGACTTTTTATCAGTTCATGTTTTAGATGGAACATTTGACTCTGGTTTCAAATTTATTATGGAGCATCAAGACCTTCTAAAAACTTCTACCGCAATATTTTCACAATCTGATTTAATGAGTTTAGGGTGTATCAAGGGTGCTATTAAAAGTGGGATACATATTCCACAAGAGCTGTCAATTGTAAGTTATGATGGAATAGAAATTGGTCGTTTTGGAGTTCCTGAATTAACTACAGTGACACAACCTACCAAAGAACTTGCCGAAACGACAATAGAAAGACTTTTAGAAATTTCCAAGACAGAAGGAATTAATACTTTTAAAACAGTTATCCAACCAACACTTCTAATTAGAGAATCCACTGCTCCATGTAAAATACTATTTAGATAACATCTTAACTGACTATCCTTTCTCAAAACCTATCATCTTCAATAATGATATTTTAAAATATAGATAAACTAAGTCTATCATTTGTGCTCTGTCTGAACTGCTTGAAATAGTTCTAATATTATTATTTTTATATGAATCGATCTATAATGCATATGATTTTAAAAAGGTAGAGAACTTCAGTATCAACGGAAGTAGAAATTCCACTAATCACGTAAAATAATTAATCACATAACAATGTTTCCCCATCAACATGACTATGACAAGCTAGAAATCAAGGATATATTTCTTATAATAAATATGCGTTATTTACGCACAGCTTAGCAAAATAATCTATTGACAGAAAAATGACCGTTACGAGTCTTTTTCTTTAGACTTTTGCAACGGCCTTTTTTTGTAATAGAAGGTTAATTACTTTCTACTACTACGTAGAGATTTGGTTGTTACATCCATTATTACCGCAACAAGAATAATGAGACCCTTAAAAATTTGTTGCCAATATGGGGAAACGTTAGTTAAATTTAAAATATTTTTCAAAATTCCTACAACTAATCCTCCAACTAATGTACCAACCATAGTTCCAGCACCTCCAGAAAGGCTAGTACCTCCAATAACAGCCATAGTAATTGCATCTAACTCATATGAGAGTCCAGCTGCAGGTTGTCCAGAATTAATCCTAGACATTAGTATTACACCTGCTAAACCAACTAGGCTTCCATTTAAAACATAAGTCAGTACTTTTACCTTATTTACATTCACTCCCGAAGCAATTGCAGCTTTTTCATTTCCACCAATTGCATATACGTATCGACCAAATTTTGTTCGAGTAGTCAGAATAATCATAAAAACAAACACTATTAGCATAATAACAACTGGGATAGGTATGCCTAAAAAGAACCCTTTCCCAAATGTACTAAAAGCATCAATATCAATAATGGGATACCCACCTGTATAGAGTAATGCAAGACCTCGTGCAATTGTCATCATCGCCAAGGTAACAATAAATGCAGGTAGTTTAAAAGCTGTAATAAGATATCCATTGAAAAGACCTGTTGCTGCTCCAACAAGGACTCCTACAACGAGACCTATCCAGGGAGAGCCAGTAGCAACGAAAGCACTTGTGCCCACTACTCCTGCTAGTGCAACAACTGAACCTGAAGAAAGGTCAATCATACCAGCTATAATTACCAAAGTAACTCCATAACCAATAATCATTGTTATAGAACCTTGCCTTAAGATATTTAAAATATTAGTCATAGTAAGAAATACTGGAGACAATATTGTGGATATAATGATCATAAATGCTAAAATAAATAAAGATCCATATTTAGCGAACACTTCTTTAAAACTAATGTTCTTCAACTTTGCCCGATTACTCATATAACTCCTCCTGTGGCAAGCCTCATTACACTCTTTTGAGTAGCATCTTTACGGCTCAACACTCCTTTTAATTTTCCTTCATGCATAACCGCGACGCGATCACTCATCCCCAATAATTCTGGTAGTTCAGACGAAATCATTATAATTGCCATTCCATTCTTTGCTAATTCACTCAATAACCGATGTATTTCTGCCTTAGTTCCAACATCAATACCCCGAGTTGGCTCATCAACAATAAGAACATTCACAGGTCTCATTAGCCACTTTGCGATAACAACCTTTTGTTGGTTTCCACCACTAAGATTTTGGACTGCTACATCTAAACTATGCGTTTTTATTTGAAATCGTGTTCTAGCAGCCTCTGCCTCTGATCTTTCATATTTCATGTCGAGCAACCCAAACTTTGTAAATAATTCTAAACTTGCAAGTGATAAGTTTTCCAAAATAGGTCTTTCTAGCACCAACCCAATTTCTTTTCGATCTTCGGGGAGATAAACTACACCTTTTTCAATTGCATGATACGGCTTGTTCCCTTCATACGGGAGACCTTCAACAAATATCTCTCCCGAATCAAACGGGTCGAGGCCAAATATGGCTCTTGCAACTTCTGTTCTTCCAGCACCCATAAGACCAGATAAACCTAGAATCTCACCGTGCCTGACCGAAAAACTGACATTTTCAAATATCTTCTCTCTACTTAGTCCCTTTACTTCTAAGGCAACATCACCAATTTCTGTATCAATTGTAGGAAACAATTCAGATAATTCACGGCCTACCATTAAAGTGATGAGATCATTCTCAGTAATACCGGCTGTTTCTAAAGTATCAACCCAGTTCCCATCCCTCATTACAGTAATTTCATCAGATATTTCCAATATCTCATGGAGCTTATGTGAAATATAGACAAAGGTTATACCCTGTTCTTTGAGGTTGTTTATTAATTTAAACAAAGTAGCAACTTCAGTCTCTGTAATAGCAGATGTTGGTTCATCTAGCACAATCATTGAGGCTCCTCTAGTTATACCTTTTGCTATTTCCACCATTTGTTGTTGTGAAACACTCAAGCTTCCTAGTAAGTCTGTAGGAGAAAAACGCCCCAATCCAACAGAATTTAGATAATTTTTTGTTTCTGATTGCATTAATTTGACATTTGTAAAAACCTTATTTCCTGCAAGCAGTTCTCTTCCAAGAAATAAGTTTTCGGCAATACTTAGGCCTGGTACAAGATTTAGTTCTTGATAAACAGTCGATATTCCTGCATCAAGAGAATCTCTTGGATTTTGAATATTTAATAATTTTCCATGAAAAAAAATATCACCCTGGTCTGGGATATGTTCCCCAGCCAATACTTTCATCAATGTTGATTTGCCTGCACCATTTTCACCTATAAGAGCATGAACAGTTCCAGGCCGTACTTTAAAAGTAACATCATTAACAGCTCTGACTCCTGGAAACGTTTTAGTGATATTACGCATCTCTAATAGGAATTCTTCTTTTTTAGCCACATTTACCTCCCGATTCTTGAATTGTTTTATGTTCTAAATCAACTTTTTTTCTGATAATTTAATTCAATTGATGCTAAAGAAATTGTCAAGAAGGCACCTTAGATATGCTGGCGATTAACCAGCATATCTTTGAAAATAAATTACAAATAATTAAATTTAATCGTTTGGATTATTCTTATCAATAGGATAGAATGGTATGATATAACGTTCACCACCACCTTTTCCACCAATCATCATTTTAGCCACTTCTGCAGCTTTTTTTCCCTGACCTTTTCCATCTTGAACTACAGACATGGTCATTTCACCAGATTTAAGTGCCGCACGAGCGCCATCTGTACCATCAATACCAGTAACCATAACTCCATCAAGTCGACCTGCTCCCTTGAGAGCTTCAATTGCACCAAGAGCCATTTGGTCATTAGCTGCAACTACTAAATCAATTTGTGGGAAAGCCTGAATCCAGTCTTCCATAACATTCATCCCAAGATCTCTTCGATAATCAGCATTCAACGAGGCGAGTAGCTCTACATCTGGACGAATATTAATTAAGTTATCCATAACACCGGCTTTTCTTGCTATAGAGTGCTCCATACCTGGAGTTCCTTCTAGGTAAACAACTTTTCCACCATCTTTAAGTAATTTATTGAAATACTCCCCTTGAATTCGTCCTGAATCATAGTTCATACTTCCAACATAAGAATACATTGGGCCTTCATAGTTACATTCAGAGTTAACCCCTATCACTGGAATTCCAGCTGCAATCGCTTCTTTTACTGCAGGAATCAACGCTTCAGCATCTAAGAAACTAATGGCTATTGCATCTACCTGTTGAGAGATAAAAGTCTCTACTGCGGCAACTTGAAGAGCAGTGTCTAGATTAGGGTCAATCACATTAACCTTCATTCCTAAAGCTTCAGCTGCAGCAACAAACTCATTCTTCAATCCATTTTGAAACACGTCGGCTGCTCCATGAAATGTGTACCCCACAGTAAGAACACCGTCATCTTTTTTTCCTTGAGCAAACAAAGACCCTGTAATTGTTACAAGAATTAACAATACAATTACAACTTTTTTCATTTTCTTCCTCCATTCTTTTTGTGTGAACAATTCATTGCTCACATAGTTTTTTATAACCTATTATAGTTATCGCCCAGTTTCATTCAGAAGTCAAGTAAAATATGATTGTCTGAAGATAAGAATTTCAAATATTATACTTTTAGTTCTTTTGATCAGATATTCTTTGAAATTTGTTAACTTTCTACATATAGTTATTTGATTTATTTGTAAAAAGATGGTTTTAATTCTAAAGAAATTTTCACTATTTCTCCGCTTTCTCTTGCAAGAGAGCAAAGCTCAGCGTATTTTGAAGCTAGATATCCATCCCATGAATTAGGACCGTCCACTCTCCCTGCAATACTAGAAACAATCCATTCTTGCAACTCTGCATCATAAGCATCAGTAAAGCGAACTTTCCAATCTGAAGGAATTGCAATGGATTCATTAAAATCAAATTTAATAGAGGGTGTGGCTGGAGTTGGAAGATTTACTACACCATTTTCGCAACAAACTTCTGTTTTAATATCATATCCAAAATTATTTACAACGAATATTTCTATGTCAATTCGAATACCACTCTCCGTTTCGAGTAATAGAATTTGAGGGTCGTGAAGTTTCGAGTGAGCATTTCTATTTCTCTTAGGCAAGATTACTTGTGCTGTAACATATTCTTCATCAAGAAGCCATCTCAATACATCCAATTCATGTACTGCTGTATTTTCTATTGCCATTTCCGTGGTATACATTTCTGGTACACTTGCATTTCTATGAGCACAGTGCAGCATTAAAGGCTCTCCTAGAACACCAGAAGAAATAACTTCCTTGAGTTGAATGTATGACTTATCATATCGACGCATATACCCAACTTGTACAAGTTTTTTGCCTCCAGCAATCTCTGCTTCAACTATTCTTTTGGCCCCTGTAGCTTTGTCAGATAGAGGTTTTTCGCAAAATATATATTTATTTGATTTTAATCCTGCTAAAACATATTGCTCATGCGAAGGATCCCAAGAAGTAATAATTATCGCATCAATGTTGGGATCAGCAATTAATTTTTCACCATCTTGAAAAACATCAAGGTTATACTTTAAGGCTACACTTTTAGCATTTTCAAAATTTACATCAGAAACGGCAACTACAGTACCACTATGTAGTCGCTTATTAATTCTCTCTATGTGAGATTGACCAATCATGCCAACTCCAACAACTCCAATTCTTAAATTACACATATTTACACTCCCTATTAATAAATGTCTTATAATCTTACATTGCAATTTAGGAGATGTCTACTATAAAAAAATCAAAATTATTGATTAAGAAAATACAAACAAAAGAGAGTACTACATTTCTGTAATACCCTCTTCTTTAATATATACCTATTGTA
>CAYVWK010000116.1:0-6516 GCA_964455235.1 uncultured Paludibacter sp. | reverse complement strand
CTCAACAACTCAACAACTCAACAACTCAACAAAAAATGACAACATACGAAATTCTTCAACATTATTGGTGGTTTATAATTTCCTTATTAGGGGGATTATTAAGCTTTTTATTATTTGTGCAAGGCGGACAGTCGATGATTTTTTCTTTGTCGAAAACAGAGGATGAAAAACGATTGTTAGTCAACGTCTTAGGTCGTAAATGGGAGTTTACCTTCACTACTTTGGTGGTGTTTGGCGGGGCATTTTTTGCTTCCTTTCCCTTATTCTACTCCACAAGCTTCGGCGGGGCATATTGGGTGTGGATTATCATCCTTTTTGCATTTACCATTCAGGCTTTTTCATACGAGTTTCAATCCAAACCTGGCAATGTGTATGGCAAAAGAGCCTATCAGAGCCTGCTCTTTATCAATGGTTTATTAGGCACATTCTTGCTGGGTGTAGCAATTTCAACCTTCTTCACAGGTTCTGATTTCACAGTCGGAAAAGGCAATATCGCTAATCTTGCCTCACCAGTGATTAGTCGCTGGGGCAGCGAGTGGCACGGTCTGGAAGCACTACTTTGTGGTCGCAACTTGATTCTCGGCTTGACAGTTTTCTTCTTAGCACGTACGCAGGCAGTATTGTATTTCATTAATCGCATCGACCATAAAGTACTCGAAGATCGCTCTCACAAATTTTTATGGTATAACGCCCTTCCTTTTGTGGTGCTATTTGTCGCTTATATCCTCATTCTTTTCCTTTCAGAAGGCTTTGCCGTAAGTGAGAGTGGAGAGGTTTATATGCTAAAATACAAGTATTTCTTCAATTTCATTGAAATGCCCATAATCGGAATTATCTTCCTTTTGGGTGTTTTATCTGTATTATTTGGGATATTCTACACCCTTTTCTGCAAAAAATTCCGCAAAGGGATATGGTTTTCAGGAGTGGGTACAGTGCTGACTATTACCATGTTATTATTAGTGGCAGGATTCAACAATACTGCTTTTTACCCTTCAACTGCTGATTTACAAAGCTCGCTGACGATTTACAATGCTTCTTCCAGCGAATTTACCTTAAAAGTGATGTCATGGGTATCGCTATTGGTGCCAATCGTGCTGACTTACATCTTCATCGCATGGAGAGCCATGGAGAAAAAACGCACTGATATGGCTGATATCAATGAAGATCATCATGCATATTAGGATTTGATTTTGCAGTTTTATCTTAAAGAAAATAAAAAATAACACAAAAAAAATCTTCGCTGCAACAAATTGACTGTCCGTTTCATCATTACTATGCTTCGAAAAATTTAGTATTAATTTAAAGTATTGTAATGATGAAACGGACTTTTCCGATTATTTTTATTTCTCTTATTTCTGTGTTTCTTGTTGGTTGTTTAGACACAACTCCTCCCTTAGAAACCTTTGTCGCCTTCGGTACAGTAGAAAACCCAAACGATAAACAGTTAAATTATAATATCCGCCTAGATAATGACACGGTGGTTTCTGTGATTGCTACTAACCACATCAACTATACCCCAAAAGATGGGCAACGTATTATAGTGAAGTTTGCTATCTTAGAAGATAGACGCAATGACGATGTGACTCACCACTATGATATACAAGTTCTTTTGATTCAGGAAATGCTGACTAAAAAGCTTGTTGCTATCAGTCCAGAAACTCAAGATAGTATTGGTAATGATAAACTTACCGCTGAGGCTATGTGGATAGGAAATCACTACTTAAACGTTGGCTTTTATATCTATCATTATGACCAGCAGCATCTTATCAATTTAGTTATTGATTCAACTAAATTATATGAAGATGAGAAAATTCACATTGAGTTGAGGCATAACGCAAAAGAAGACGGTCAATTCCAAAAGAGTTACGGATATGCATCTTTTGACGTTCGCTCCTTGCAAACATTGGAAGCTGACTCTGTGCAAATTGTAGTACATACAAAACCTTACTTCGCAGAGGAGAAAAAAGACTTTGAACTTACGTATAAATACACCATACCTGAGCAGGAAGACATTACTCCGCGTTCAGTTTTAATGAGACTTGATGAAGATATTCTAATGGATGAGATCAAGTAAATTTGTTTTTTAGTTTTGCAACAAAATGGGCTGCCTTGTGAAAGACAGCCCATTTTACTTTTATAGGAGAACTACCGCATTAAAGCGATTGGTCGATCTTTTTCAATAGATTTTTCATATCTGTTTTTGCTGATATGATATCCTTCAAAGCTGAAATAGCAACTCGTTCTTGTTCCATGCTGTCGCGATGGCGGATAGTCACCATATTATCTTCCAAAGATTGATGGTCGATAGTCACACAGAAAGGCGTGCCAATCGCATCTTGGCGACGATAACGCTTACCGATAGAGTCTTTTTCATCATAAGCACATTTGAAATCAAACTTCAAATCATCCATAATTTCGCGTGCTTTTTCGGGCAGACCGTCTTTTCTAACCAAAGGCAAAATAGCAACTTTCACAGGAGCTAATACCGCAGGTAATTTAAGCACTACACGTGTTTCACCATTCTCCAACACTTCCTCTTCATAAGAGCCAGCCAATACTGACAAGAACATCCTATCCAAACCGATAGAAGTCTCCACAACATAAGGAACATAAGATTTATTCAATTCTGGGTCGAAATATTTGATGTTTTTGCCAGAGAATTTCTCATGACTTGCCAAGTCGAAATCGGTACGTGAGTGAATGCCTTCCACTTCTTTGAAACCAAAAGGTAGTTCAAACTCAATATCCGTAGCTGCATTGGCGTAATGCGCTAATTTATCATGGTCGTGGAAGCGATATTTATGATCGCCTAAACCAAGAGCTTGATGCCATTGCAAACGAATTTGTTTCCAACGCTCAAACCAATCTAATTCCTCGCCTGGACGCACAAAAAACTGCATTTCCATTTGCTCAAACTCACGCATGCGGAAGATAAACTGACGTGCAACTATCTCGTTACGGAAAGCCTTTCCAATTTGAGCGATGCCAAAAGGAATCTTCATACGACCAGTTTTTTGTACATTGAGGTAGTTCACAAAAATACCTTGAGCATTTTCAGGACGAAGGTAGATTTTCATTGAACCTTCAGCAGTAGAGCCTACTTCAGTAGAAAACATCAGGTTGAAAAAGCGAACATCTGTCCAGTTTTTCGTACCGCTAATCGGGCATACCACATCATTATCTTCAATAATAGCCTTCAATTCAGCTAAATCCGTATCATGTAAAGCCTTCACAAAACGAGCATGTATCTCATCGCGTTTTGCCTGATTATCCAACACACGCTGATTGGTAGCGCGGAAAACTGCCTCATCAAATTGGTCACCGAAACGCTTCGCAGCCTTATCAACTTCCTTTTGAATTTTATCATCATATTTTGCAAGAAGGTCTTCAATTAAAACATCTGCACGATAGCGTTTTTTAGAATCCCTATTATCAATTAAAGGGTCGTTAAAAGCATCCACGTGACCAGAAGCCTTCCAAATTGTGGGGTGCATAAAAATAGCAGAGTCAATTCCCACCACGTTTTCATGCAATAGCACCATGCTATCCCACCAGTATTTTTTCAGGTTGTTTTTGAGTTCAACACCATTCTGACCATAGTCATACACTGCACCCAAACCATCGTAAATTTCACTCGATGGAAACACATAACCATACTCCTTGCAGTGCGCAATCAATTTCCTAAAAACATCCACTTGTAAAGCCATATTCAATTTATTATTTGTTAATTATCTTATTTGTACCTAGTTATAATGCATTTTATAAGGATTTTTTAAAAGCATGCAAAGTTACTGATTTTTTTGTATTTTTGTAGGTTCAGAATGAGAAATGTTAAACAAAGGACTTTATAATAACGCTTTTAGATATGAGTACTGAGGAAAAAAAAGAAGAAAACATGCAAGATGATGTTGAGAAGATTGATGAAGTAGAGGTGAGTCAAGATGTAGCTAATTCTACAGAAGAAGATGAGATGGAGGAGGTTGATGAAACTGATGATGCAGAAACTCATTCCAATTACAAAGTGCCAGATAATCCAGATAAACCTTCTAAATACAACCTTTCGGGGATGTATAAGAACTGGTTTTTAGAGTACGCTTCTTATGTGATTTTAGAGCGTGCAGTTCCTGATATTTACGATGGTTTGAAGCCTGTTCAGCGTCGTATTTTGCATTCCATGAAACGCCTGGATGATGGTCGCTACAACAAAGTGGCTAATATTGTGGGACATACCATGCAGTTTCACCCACATGGTGATGCTTCTATTGGCGATGCATTAGTGCAGCTTGGTCAGAAGGATTTGATGATAGATTGCCAAGGTAACTGGGGAAATATTTTTACAGGTGATGGGGCTGCTGCTCCCCGATATATTGAGGCGCGCCTATCAAAATTTGCTTTGGAAACTGCCTTCAACCCTAAAACAACCGAATGGAAATTGTCTTATGACGGGCGGAATAAAGAGCCCATCACGCTGCCCATCAAATTCCCTTTGCTGTTGGCTCAGGGCGTGGAAGGTATTGCGGTCGGACTAAACTCTAAAATTCTGCCTCATAATTTTAATGAGATTATTGATGCTTGTATTGCTCATCTGAAGGGACAGGAATTTGAACTTTTTCCTGATTTTCAAACGGGCGGAATGATAGATGTGAGTCGCTATAATGATGGCGAACGTGGTGGTTCTGTGAAGGTACGTGCAAAAATTAGCAAGGTGGATAATCGGACTTTGGCGATTACCGAACTTCCTTTTGGCGTCAATACAACCAAATTGATCGAGTCTATTATCAAAGCTTCTGAAAAAGGAAAAATCAAAATTCGCAAGGTAGATGATAATACCTCCTCCGAGGTAGAAGTGCTGGTACATTTGCAGGCGGGAGCTTCGTCTGATAAGGCGATAGATGCGCTGTATGCTTTTACTGATTGCGAAATCAGCATCTCTCCAAACTGTTGTGTTATTCATGATAATACCCCTCGTTTCCTGACAGTTAGCGATATGTTACGCACCAGTTGTGAACATACCAAAGACCTCCTTCAGATGGAATTAGAAATTCAGAAAAAGGAATTGGAAGAGCAGCTATTTTTCACTTCTTTGGAGAAGATTTTTATTGAGAACCGCATCTATAAAGATAAGGAATTTGAAGATAGTACGACGCAAGATGCTGTAGTCAAGCACATTGACAAACGCCTTACACCTTTCAAAAAAGATTTCATTCGAGAAGTAACCCGCGAGGATATTCTGAAGCTATTGGAAATCAAAATGATGCGTATTACTAAGTTTGATTCTGAAAAGGCAGATCAGATATTGATCGATTTGCAGAAAAAGATTAAAGAAGTTGAATATCAACTCAACAACTTAATAGAATACACTATTTTCTGGTATGAAAATCTGAAAACTAAATACGGAAAAGCTTACCCACGTCGAACTGAAATTCGCAGTTTTGAAGCCATTGTTGCCGCAAAAGTTGCTGAGGCTAATGAGAAACTGTATGTAAATTATAAGGAAGGATTTATCGGTACCGACTTAAAAAAGGATGAGTTTGTGTGCAATTGCTCTAATTTAGATGACGTAATTGTTTTCTTTAGGGATGGGACTTATAAAGTTGTAAAAGTGGCCGATAAATTATTCGTGGGCAAGAATATTTTATACCTGAATGTGTTTAAGCGCAATGATAGTCGCACCGTGTACAATGTAGTATATAAGCACGGAAAAACAGGTCCGTTCTACATCAAACGCTTTGCAGTTGAAGGAGTTACACGTGACCGAGAATATGATTTGACACGTGGAGCAGAAGGTTCGCGCGTATTGTATTTCACTGCTAACCACAATGCAGAAGCTGAAATTATTCGTGTTACATTGAAACCGAAACCTCGTCTATCAAAATTAGTTTTCGAAAAAGATTTCAGTGATATTGCGATTAAAGGTCGCCAAACGCAGGGTAATATTCTCACCAAAAACGACATCTTTAAAATTGCACTTAAAGAGCGAGGAGCTTCCACTTTAGGGGGTCGCAAGGTATGGTTCGACCCAGATGTATTGCGCTTAAATTATGACAATCGTGGTGATTATTTAGGTGAATTTCATAGTGAAGATCAGATCTTAGTCATCTCATCCACAGGCGAGTATTATATGACATCCTTCGAGCTTACCAATCATTTTGAAAAAGACATACTGGTAATAGAGAAGTTTGACGAGCAGAAAGTTTGGACATGTGCGCTATACGATGCCGATCAGAAATACTATTATTTAAAGCGATTCCAATTAGAAGAAACCCAGCGTCCACTCAATATTTTAGGTGAAAATCCAGACTCTAAATTGATGGTGCTCACCGATCAAGATTATCCTCGTTTTGAAATCACTTTTGGTGCAGCTGATGCCCATCGCCAGCCTTTGGAGATTGATGCAGAGGAGTTTATTAGCGTGAAGAGCACCAAAGCAAGAGGTAAACGCTTGACTACATACGAAGTTGAAAAGATAGAGGAACTAGAGCCCTTACGCTTCAAGGAGCCAGTAGAGAATTACAC
>CAYVWK010000115.1:0-6521 GCA_964455235.1 uncultured Paludibacter sp. | reverse complement strand
GCAGGTGATATCTATTCCTTTGAAGATGGAGTAATCCCTTCTGATTTTAGTGTTTCAAAAGGCAATCTTTCCATCAAGAATAATAAAGGAAAACTGGGTAATCAGTCATTGCAATGGGACTGGCAAGCTGGAGATGTTTTGTCGGCTTCTCCAAACTCTATGCGCACTCCAAGTATCACCTCAACGGGTGGTATTCAAGTTTGGATTTACAATGAAAACCCTATCAATGCTAATATTACACTTCGTTTTTATGAGTTTGAAACCTCTTCAACAGATAGAAGCTGTAAGATAGATTTCAATTTAAATTTTAAGGGATGGCGTTGTCTGTGGGCGAGATTCCGTCCTGATATGAGTCATACTGGCTATACCTTGCGCCACATGAAATGGGAGATGCCTGAGTCGGGCTCGGGGACTATCCTGATTGATTTTCTGGAGTTTGTTGATAATGTGAGCTGGGAACGTATTGGTGATATGCAGTATGCACTCAAAAACACTTCTACTGAATTGGAAAATTTTGTTGCGGCAAGAAATAGCATTCCTAAAAGCTATGCTGGGACTGTTACACAGGAGCAAAGAGATGCTGTAAATACTATCAAACAACGTTTGGATGAGTGGTTCTATGGCAGTGGTGATTTTGCAGGGAATACGCATATCACTACCCGTAAAAATGCTTTCAATACCTATGTGAGAAATGCAACGAATAAGACTTCTCAAATTCAATTAAGCAGGCAACCTGATGGCAGGGTGAACGGCGAGGGTTTGTTTCCTATGGATTATTACAGGCAGACTGTAGATGGCGTTGCTGTGAAAACTTTCAGGGATTATAATGAAGGGTTTCTGATACAATTAGCCTATGATGCTGTCGTGAATGGAAAGCAGACATCCAAAGATTTACTGTTAGACATCTACGATTGGTACTACGACCAAGGTTTTGCTGATGGTAGTGGTTTGGGGCGTTTGCGCTTTGAAATGTTGCGTAGTGGCGGCTTCTATTATGCTTTCTATATGCTGCGCGATGCTTTTTCGGCAGAACAGAAAAATCGCATCATACAAACTAATAAGTGGTTTACGCTTTATGGCAAAATGTATCAAAACCCAGAAAATAAGGGCGAAACGGCCGATCTAATTCGTGCTTTGATGTTGCCAAAATTATTTACCATCCTTGCTATGCCCAACGAACAAGAGCAAATGGTGGCGCTGACTACCTTCGTGGATTATGTCAATAATGCCTTAGCTTTGGCTCCTGGTTATTTAGGTACTTTCAAACCTGATTATTCTGGTTATCATCACCGAGGGGCATACTACAATGCCTACTATTCAGAGGCTTTATACATAGGCTCCTTGATTTATTCTCTGCTTGCAAATACGCCTTTTGCCTTGAATAATGATTCGTATGATAATCTGAAAAATGGACTAAAAACTTATGCTTTTATTTGTGCCGATTATGATATTCCTACTGGGATAGTGGGTCGTTTTCCTACTCAAATTCAGAATCTAGATAAAATATTGCCTGCTTATGCTTATTTAGCATTGGCAACAGAACAACCTGATACAGAGCTGGCTTCCATCTTCAAAAACTTATGGAAACCCAACGAGGAACCTATGAAAACCTTTGTGGGTAGAGTAAAAACGGATATCACCTTTAAAAACACCATCGGTGAAATTGAAAAAATGGTGGAATTAGATGGGATGAATTTGGTAGTAGATGGACTTCCTGTTGGCAATAAAATATTACCTTATTCGGGATTATATGTTGCGCGCCAATCAAATTGGGTATTGCGCATGAAGGGTTTCAGTAAATATATCTGGGATTTTGAAACCTCTTCTTCTGAAAATTTATACGGGCGTTATTTAAGCTATGGCCAAATTGATGTGGCTAAGCTAAATTCTAATCTGCGTTCATATCAAGCAGAAAATGTGAATTGGGATTGGAGTCATATCCCTGGCACAACGGTGAAATACATGTCGAAAGCAGAGCTTAATGCTGCTCTTTATTCTGATAAAAATAGAAACTTCTCCGATGATCCATTCTTGGGTGGTACTGTGCTAAACGATAGCATTGCGGTATTCTCACATAGTCTGCACGACAATACTTTTGATACAAACTTCTATGCTAAAAAATCGGTATTCCGCTTTGATAGTCTGTATTATTGCGTGGGCAGTGGTATCAAAAATGCAAATAATGGGTATTCGGTGCATACTACTTTATTCCAAAACCTGAAGGCTTCTTCCAACGATGATCTCAATATCAATGGAACTGCATCTAAGCAAAATCAGGCTGGTCTTAGCAATCCAATTCTACAAGATAATTTCAATAATAGCTATATCGTAAAACAAGGCGATGTAACTGTGGAGCATAATACCTCATTCATCACCGCATATATCGATCATGGTAAGGTGTTAGATGATAGCAAATACGCTTATGTGATGATTTTGAACACCGATCGTAGCGAGTCGCAACAACAATTGGCGGAACTTGCTAATAGTTTAGAATTGCTTCAAAATACGCAGGATGTACATGCAGTGTATCAATCATCCACCAAAACAGTAGGTATTTCTATCTTTAATCCTGCTAATTTTTCAGGTGTGAAGAAGTTGAAACGCGTGGATAAACCCTCTGTTTTTATAGTGAAAGAGGCTGATGGTTATTTGGATATTGCTTTTGCAGACCCAGATATGTATCGTCCCTCCGCTGCAAATAACGATAAGCTAACTGCTGCAATTGCACGTGCTGAAAGTCAGACCTCTTCTTTAGAATTTGAAATTGAAGGAGCTTATGTGCAAGATGCACAAGACGCTTTGACTATCACAACTGAAAAGACAGCAAAAGGCAATACGATAGTACGTTATAATAAATTGAAAGATGGTCAAACCTATCGCATTCGTTTACGAAAAGATGATGGCTCTTCAGTAGGAAAAACCAAGCGAGATACCTATAAATTATTGCGTAACAACCATCAATTTAGCTATACCATCATCAATGAAAATAATGAGCCTTTTGGATATTATCTTTACAACACAACAGGTGTATTGCTGTATGCGCAAAACACGCCAAATACAGAGTTTACCATCAGTTTAAACACGTATCCTTTAGGAATTTATCTTCTGAAATTAACGCAGACAAAAGAGGATATGTTGTTTAAGTTAAATCGTTAAACCTAAAAAATTCGTCATGAGAAAAGAGTTTTTTTTATTACCTGTAACGGCAATGGCACTTACTGCTTGCCAAACAGAAAATAAAGCACCCAAGCAACCGAATATCATTTTTATGATGACGGACGACCATACCACACAGGCTATGACCTGTTATGGGGGTACTTTAATTCAGACTCCCAATTTAGATAGAATCGCAAATGAGGGAGTTCGCTTTGATAATTGTTATGTAACCAATGCACTATCTGGACCGTCGCGCGCATGCATTCTGACTGGAAAATTTAGTCATGTCAATGGCTTCAAGGATAATATTTCGGATGAGTTTGATGGCAATCAGCAGACCTTCCCAAAACTATTGCAACAAGCAGGTTATCAAACAGCTATGATAGGAAAATGGCATTTGATATCCGAACCACAAGGTTTTGATTTTTGGAGTGTTTTGTCGGGCGACCACGAACAAGGCACTTATTATCGTCCCGAATTTCTTGAAAATGGAAAAGCAGTTGTGGAGCCTGGCTATGTAACCGATGTAATTACAGACAAAACCATACAGTTTTTGGAGAATCGCGATAAGAGCAAGCCTTTTATGGTTATGTATCATCAGAAGGCACCCCACCGCAACTGGATGCCAGCACAGCGACATCTCGGAAAATTCAATGATGTAGTCTTTAAAGAGCCTGCCAATTTATTCGACGATTACGAAACGCGTTCGCGCGCTGCTTACGAGCAAGATATGAATATCGAGCATACGTTTCAGGATAGGTGGGACATGAAAATTGCTACACGAGAAGAGCTGAACGACACTACTTTGCAGGATAAGTTTTACCACGCCTATCATCGCATGACGGATGAGGAAAAAGACCGCTGGGATAAAGCCTATGCAGGGCGTATCAAGGAGTTTAGAGAGAACAAAATGGAGGGGAAAGAGCTGGTGCGCTGGAAATATCAGCAGTATATGCGCGATTATTTAGCAACCACTTTGGCAGTTGATGAAAATGTGGGGCGTCTGTTGAAGTACCTCGAAGATATAGGCGAATTGGATAATACCATCATTGTATACACCTCCGACCAAGGCTTTTTCTTGGGCGAGCATGGTTGGTTCGACAAACGATTTATGTATGAAGAATGCATGAGAATGCCATTTATCGTGCGCTATCCGAAGATGATTAAAGCAGGAAGTACCTCATCCGCTTTAGCCATGAATATTGATTTTGCACCTACTTTCTTAGATGCAGCAGGACTGGATATCCCTGCTGATATCCAGGGAAAATCTCTGTTACCTATTCTGAAAAATCAGGGTAAAACACCTAATAACTGGCGCGAAACTGTTTATTATCAGTATTATGAATATCCAGGAGAGCACAAGGTGAAGCGACATTATGGCATCAGAACCAATGACTATAAACTCATTCATTTTTATAATGATATTGATGAATGGGAATTATACGACATGAAAAAAGACCCATTAGAAATGAATAATGTGTTTTACGATCCCTCTTATCAAACCATCAAAGAAAGTCTTGTAAAAAACTTGAGAGCAACTCAGGATGAGTATAAAATAACAGAAAAATAATCCATCAAAAATTAGTATAATATGAAAACCAGAATCTTTAGTTTAATCCTTATTGCGTTCGGTCTTGTAGTTTTTACTGCATGTACAAATACTAGCGACAGAGCTGAAAATGAGCCTGTTTATAATCATGACGCACTCAATTTCTATTTTGGAGATATCCACAATCACTGTAATATAACCTATGGTCATGGCGATTTGAAAGATGCTTTTGAAGCAGCCAAGCAGCAGCTCGATTTCGTTTCGGTGACACCACATGCAGCATGGCCTGACATTCCTGGTCGTGATGATGAACGTTTGGCTTGGGTAATTGATTACCACACGACTGCTTTTGATAAATTGCGCTCAACAACTTGGCCTGTTTATGCAGATATGACGAAGGAATATAATCAAGAAGGTGAGTTTCTTACCTTCATCTCTTATGAATATCATAGCATGCAATATGGCGACCATGTGGCTCTAAACTATGATTTAGATGCTCCTCTCGTTGAAGCTAATTCAGTTCCAGAACTAATGGAGAAATTGAAAGATGAGAAAGCTTTTGTAACCCCGCACCACATGGGTTATCAAGACGGTTTCAGGGGATATACTTGGAAGTATTTCAATCCTGAAAAAACACCTTTTGTTGAGATTTATTCTCGTCACGGTTTGGCTGAAGAGGATTTAGGTGATTTCACTAACTTGCATGATATGGGACCACGTAACTTTGAAGGCACGATGGTGAATGGCTTGAACCAAGGTAAGAAGTTTGGCGTTATCGGCTCTACCGACCAGCATGCTGGTTATCCAGGCAGCTATGGCGACGGACGTATAGGTGTTATTGCTGAGTCTAACACCCGCGAAGCTATTTGGGATGCACTTCAAAAGCGCCATGTTTATTGTGTTACAGGCGACAATATCAAAGTTGATTTTAGAATTAACAACGCCATTATGGGTGATGAAATTACAGCAAAAAAACGTAATATTTCCGTTCAAGTTGAAGGACATAATTTCATCGATTATGTAGATATCATCAAAAATGGCAAACGCTTGGCGCGAGTTAGCGGTCCGTTTTTAGATGAAAAAATCGAAGATGAAGTCATCAGAGCAAAAGTAAAAATCGAGTTTGGCTGGAACCGCTTTGAAGAGCCAGTGCAATGGTTAGGCAATCTTTCTATCTCAGAAGGTACGATCAATGAGGTAATCCCTTGCTTTAGAGGAGCAGCTTTCACAGCACCCGTTAAAAACAAAATCGGCGTAACCGACCTGCATAAAACATTAGTTAATAAGGTCTTAGATAAATCAGAGCAAGAAGTTGGATTGGAGATGTACACCGTCAAAAACCCCAACACCCTAACGCCAGCAACACAAGCAGTCATTTTGGATGTTACTATGCCCAAATCAGGCAAAATTACAGCAGATTTCAATGGCAAACAATTTAGCTACACCTTGGATGAATTGCTACACGGCACTAAATCCAACTTTATGATTGGCTGGTTAAGTGAAGCTATCCAATTCCACAGAGCAGCTCCAGAAAAAGCCTTCACGATTGATTACGCTATTGAAGACAACAAAGCAGAAAAAGACACTGATTACTACTACGTACGCGTACGCCAAAGAGATAATAATTGGGCATTCAGCTCTGCAATTTGGGTTAATAAGAAGTAAGAAACGTGGTTTTTACACCAGTATATTTAATACAATTTCAACCACAAAAAGACACGAAATGTCACGAACTTAAAAAACACGCAAATACTGGACTTCGTCTTGAAACTTCTAAACCTCTAAAACATAATATTTTTAGGATATAACCACAAAA
>CAYVWK010000114.1:0-6567 GCA_964455235.1 uncultured Paludibacter sp. | reverse complement strand
GGGCTTCACTACATGCGAACCCAAGATCTCGTTGAAACGTGTTCTTCCCAGCAATTCGGTCATTGCCGTGATGCCCAATACCTTGTGCTCGTAGGGATCGAAGCCTGCTGATCTCACCGCATCGGCTGCAGCAGCCTCATCGGCGTAGCGCCGTATCGAACGACCCTCCACCAGCTTGAAGCCCTCGAGCGTTCCCCCTCTCTCTAGTAGCGAAAAAGCGTACCCCCTGATATCACTTACCCAAGAAGCCAGTTCGTCTGCTTGCGTGAGGATCTCGGCAATCTCGTGATCGCCCAGCAATACCGGCTTTGCGAACTCGTAGCGGGCAAGATCCAGATTTGCCTCAGCGCGCTTGCGGCAGGTGGCCTTCACCTTGCAAAAGCGGCAGTGCGGTCCCGAGCAGAATTCCCCCTCGCCTTTGAATGCAAGATCGGCACGGGGCTTGAGGTACGAGTCGGCCCATTCGAGCAGTTCATCAGAAGCCATCGTGAAGGTGCCCACATTCGCCAATCGCGGTTGGAACACCGTCATGCTGACCTGCTCTAGGTCATACAGCGAGGCGAATATGCCGATCGCCCCCAGCGCGTAGAGCATCATCTGCGTGTTGCGCTCAGCTGACACCGGCACCCCTTGGCCATACTTGAAGTCGATCACGTGCAGGTGCCGATCGGAGACGATGATGCAGTCGGCGGTTCCCGAGCACTCGGGTACATACGAGCTGATATCCACCTTCTGCTCCAAAAGGATGATCGGATCCCTTTTGGCATCCTTCTCTTGTTGCAACGCATCTATCACAAATGCTGTGTACTCGTTGGCGCAGTCTTCCATCTGCTCGTTGTAAAAGCCCAACGAAGGCCGGGGATCCTGTGCATCGATGCCAAGGGCTTGCTTCACCTTGAATTCGCAGAGCGCATGCGCCTCAGTGCCCTCCTCGGCAAAGAGGCTCGGACCATCTTCGATATGCTCGCACAGCCGTGCCGACGGAGGGCACGACGTCCATCGTGCTGCCGACGATGGTGAGAGCAGGGCATGCCTAGCCATTGCCGAGCCTCCTGATATCGCGCAGGAACGACGGATAGTACGCTTCCTTCAGGTCCTCGAGACATGTAGCCCCGTGGTGTGCGAACACCGCTACGAAGGCATCTTCCAGCCCCTCACGCTCCTTTTCGGTCATAGCCTGCTCGATGTCGGCCATCGTCGCACCCAGGCACAGCGCCTCGTCCAAAAGGTCGCGATACCACTTCGGGTCGATCTCAGAGAGCCTGGGTGCCCCGTACTTTTCCAGCAACGTGCGTATTCTATCGGTATGCCCGTCGCGTGATTTGTCGGCCAGCACCGAGCGCACTTCCACCAGCGTCAGCATCTTGGACTGTGGTATTGGCACCGGCTTTGCAGCATCCTGCTGTTCCCACCTCGCTTGCAACGCCGCAAGGGCATCAGTAGCGGTAGTCAGGATAGTCATGGCCTCTGCGATGCAAGCCCTCGTCTCTTCGTTCATGTGTGTCCTCCTCTCGCATGCTCATCCGATCCTTGGCCGAAGCTGCCATCAGGCGCTTGGCCAGACGCTTTGCCACCGCGCTGATGGTCATCAGCACCTCGGCGATATCTTCGTCGGTCTCGTGCTCGCTCCGGCGTCTCGTGTGTCGTTCTTCCATTCGCATCTCCTTCGAGAGGCTTGGCTCTTCTTCGCCCCTCAACACCTTCCGTATGCGGGTCGGAATCTGACCGACAGAAAGTCAAAGTTTTTTTCGAAAAATTCTTGAAGAATTTATCGGTCAAACTGCTCGTGGCGTCCGGAAGGATATGCGGGCAGACAAAACCCGCAGAACCCAAGTGAAGGAGGATTCAGGTGAATCACCAAGTAGTGAACAACGAGGGGTATCCGGACCCGACCCCCTACGAGGCATTCAAGGAAATTGAGCGCGAAGAGAGACAGGCCAAGCGCGCCTATCGCCCCATCGTCTACATCTGCTCGCCCTATGCGGGCGATATTGAGGAGAATGTGGAAAGGGCGCGATTGTACAGCCGCTTCGCGGTGGATTCGGGGTGCATCCCGCTGACGGTGCACCTGCTGTACCCGCAGTTCATGTACGACGACGATCCCGCCGAGCGTGAGCTCGCACTTCGATTCGGCACGATCCTTATGAGCAAATGTACCGAAGTGTGGGTGTTCGCTGGCCACGGAGTATCGAACGGGATGGCTAGTGAGATCGCCTATGCCCGGCGCAAGGGATACCTGCTGCGCTACTTCGATGCCGAGTGCCGGGAGGTGCAGGGATGAGGCTCAACCTCTATAGTGCCGATTGCACAGGAAACGCGAAGAACTGCCATTACCGCAATCATATCGAAGCATCCACGAAAGAAGCATTGGAAGAAGCGATACGGTTCGACCACGTATGCGCCGAATACAAGGACGGTTATCGCAGTGTCGGTAACTTCGTATCCTCCACCGTCGTGGTGATGGACTGTGACAACGACCACTCGGATGATCCGGATGATTGGATCTACCCGGAACAACTTGTCGAAGACCTGTCTGATGTATCGTTTGCCATCGCTACAAGCCGGAACCACAACCTGCCCAAGGAAGGCAAATCCGCTAGGCCGCGCTTCCATGCATATTTCCCGACACGCAAGGTCACCGATGCCGATGCCTACGCGCACCTCAAGCGTGCGATACACTCACGCTACCCCTTCTTCGATGCGAATGCACTGGATGCAGCGCGCTTCATCTTCGGTGCGAACCAAGGCCGTGTCGTCTGGAATGAAGGGAGGATGCAGATCGACGAGGCGATCGTGATTCCCCAAGAGACGACCACAGATTCGAAGCGTGAGGTTATTCCAGCGGGAATGCGCAACACCACGCTCTCGCGTTTTGCGGGCAAGGTGCTCAAGCGCTATGGAGTATCCGATCGTGCGCACGAGATATTCGTGCAGGAAGCAGCCAAATGCGAGCCCCCGTTACAAGAGGATGAGCTGGATACGATTTGGTACAGTGCGGTGAAATTCGCCGAGCGGGTGCATCAACAGCCGGGGTACGTCCCACCCGAGGCATACAACGATGAGTTCAAACAATCGCTCAAGCCCTCGGACTACTCGGATATCGGCCAGGCCAAGGTGCTCGTGCGCGAATATGGCGATGAGCTCAAATACTCGGACGGCACCGATTACATCAGGTACAACGGCGAGTACTGGGTCGAGTCGCGCCAGCAGGCGCTGGGAGCGGCCGAGGAGTTCCTAGACCTGCAGCTCGAGGATGCCAGGGACGAATATGCTGCGGCACTGAAAGCACTCGAGCATTTGGGTATCGATGAAGGGGTGGCCTTCTCGGGAGGGAAGAAATTCGAGGCGGAACTTTCCGAGGACCAGATGCGAGCCTACAAGCAGTATCTGGCGGCAATGGCCTACAAGGCCTTTGTGATGAAGCGGCGCGATATGAAGTATGTGACAGGTGCCCTGCAGGCAGCCAAGCCCATGGTGCTCATCGAAGCCCAGGATCTGGATTGCGATCCATATCTGCTCAACACCCCCGGGGCGACCTATGACCTGCAACGCGGGTTGTCCAGCAAGCGCGAACCCCGAGCCGCAGACCTCATCACCAGGCAGACGACCCGTGCCCCCGGTACCAAGGGAAAGGACGCATGGGACAAGGCGTTGGGACTGTTCTTTTGCAATGACCGGGAACTGATCGAATACGTGCAGCAGATCGTCGGGATCGCCGCGATCGGAAAGGTGTGCCTGGAAGCGCTCATCATCGCTTACGGCGAAGGGAGCAACGGCAAGTCCACCTTCTGGAACTCCATCTCCCGGGTGATGGGGACTTACAGCGGTGCCATCTCCGCCGATGCGTTGACCGCGGGGTGCAAGCGCAACATCAAGCCCGAGATCGCCGAGCTCAAGGGCAAGCGTCTGGTGATCGCCTCTGAACTCGATGAGGGCACACGCCTCAACACCTCGACGGCGAAGATCCTCAGCAGCACCGACGAGATCGAGGCGGAGAAGAAGTACAAGGACCCCTTCAAGTTCCGTCCCTCCCATACGGTGGTGCTCTATACGAACCACCTGCCCAAGGTCGGTGCCTGTGATGCTGGAACCTGGAGAAGGCTCATCGTAATTCCCTTCAACGCACACATCAGTGGCAGCGGGGATGTAAAGAACTATGCCGATCATCTAGTCGAGCATGCAGGCGAGGCCATCATGGCATGGATCATAGAGGGGGCGAGAGTGGTCATAGCGAGGGACTATCACCTGAAGGTTCCACCATGCGTACAACATGCGATCGACAAGTACCGGGAAAACAACGACTGGATGGGAAGTTTTTTGGATGAGTGCTGTAAATTTGGACCGACCCTCGAACAACCCTCCGGAATCTTATACCAAGGGTACCGCAATTATTGTTCAAGCAACGGAGAGTTCATACGGGGTACGGCTGACTTTTACGCGGCTTTGGAGTCTGCGGGATTCCAACGTAGGAAGAACAAGAACGGTTCATTCATCCACGGGCTCGCCCTAGAACAGAAGGATTTCCTGCAATAGACAGTTAAATTCACCCAGTGGTGACGGTCGATGACGGTCTTATCCAAGACTTCGCATTAGGCGATTTTTTTGAGTAAAAAGTAGCCTATAGGGGGTTTTTAGAATAGACCATCATCGACCGTCACCCATGATCCTGATGGAGAACGAGAATGCGTGAGAAAGAGATCGAACTGCAGCTGGTGAGGGCTGTGAAAAAGATGGGAGGCAGGGCGGTGAAATTCATGAGTCCGGGTTTTGATGGAATGCCTGACCGCTTGGTGCTGCTACCTGGTGGCAAATGCGGCTTTGTGGAAGTGAAGGCTCCGGGCAAGAAGCCGAGAGCACTCCAACGGGTAAGGCATGAAATGCTGAAGGCATGGGGCTTCAAAGTATACGTGCTGGATGCAATAGGGCAGATAGAGGAGATCATCAATGACATATACACCGCATGACTACCAACAGTATGCGAGCGACTTTATAGAGGAGCACCCCGTGGCGGCGGTACTCCTGCAAATGGGACTTGGCAAGACGATCATCACTCTGACGGCGGTGCACAACCTGCTCTTCGATTCGTTTCTGGTACGCAAAATACTGATCATCGCACCCCTTCGGGTTGCACGGGATACCTGGCCAGCCGAGCTCGGCAAGTGGGATCACCTTACTCTGCTGAAAGCATCGGTGGCGGTGGGTAACACTGCCGATAGGATCTCAGCTTTAAAGCGCAAGGCGGACCTGTACATCATCAACCGCGAGAACGTGCAGTGGCTCATCGAGGAAAGTGCCCTCCCCTTCGACTTCGACATGGTGGTCGTCGACGAGCTCTCGTCATTCAAGAACCACCGCTCCAAGCGCTTCAGGGCCTTGATGAAACGCCGTCCCTTGGTAAAACGCATCGTGGGGCTTACCGGCACTCCTGCCAGCAACGGCCTGATCGACCTCTGGGCACAGTTCAAGCTGTTGGACAAGGGAGCACGTCTGGGCAGGTTCATCGGCTCCTACCGTGATGCGTACTTCTCCCCAGACAAACGCAATGGGCAGATCGTGTTCAGCTACAAGCCCGCTCCCGGAGCCGAAGAGAGGATCTACCGCGCGATCGAGGACATCACCATCTCGATGAAGGCGACCGACCATATCAGGATGCCCGAGTTGGTGAGCACCGAATATAAGGTTGTGCTCAGTGATGAGGAGCGCAAAGCCTATGAGAAGCTTCGAAAGGATCTGGTGCTCGATGCCTCGGGCGGACAGGTGACCGCGGCCAATGCCGCGAGCCTGTCTGGCAAGCTGCTGCAGCTGGCAAACGGCGCGGTGTACACCGATGAAGGAAAAACTATCGCCCTCCATGACCGCAAGCTCGATGCGCTTGAGGACCTCATCGAGGCAGCCAACGGACAAAGCGTGCTGGTGGCCTATTGGTTCAAGCATGACCTGGCGAGGATCACTGGGAGGCTGGAGAAGCTTGGCGTGTCGTTTTCTTCCCTTGATTCAAGTGAAAGCATCCGTGTGTGGAACGAGGGGAAACTCCCGGTCGGGTTGATCCACCCCGCATCTGCCGGGCATGGGCTGAACTTGCAAAACGGTGGCAACTGCCTGATCTGGTTCGGCTTGACCTGGAGCCTTGAGCTGTATCAGCAGACGGTGGCGCGCCTTTGGCGCCAGGGGCAGCAGTCCGAAACCGTGGTGGTCCAGCATCTCATCACCGAGAAGACCATCGACGAGCGTATCATGAAGGTCCTTTCAGGTAAGGCACTAACTCAGGATGCGTTGATCGAAGCGGTGAAAGCAGAACTTGATGGAGGGCTGCGATGACCGAGACGAGCATGAAACATCTGGCAGCAGCAATTGTAGATCGCGCTGTTACTGATTGGCACAAGGCGGTGTCCCAGTTGGAGGCCAACCCCGATTACGTATATGCATGGGCAGACAAGGATGAGATCGAGCGCTTTTTCGAAAGCGAATGGTTCGGGCTCCTGTGCGAGATCAGCCCCGATCTGACCAAGATTCACCTACAGGAGGCACGGGCATGAACGCAAAGGAATATCTGTCGCAGGCATGGTA
>CAYVWK010000113.1:4057-6714 GCA_964455235.1 uncultured Paludibacter sp. | reverse complement strand
ATAAAAAGCAGAAAATAAAGGAGAAGTTGAAGCTGTTTGTTTCTACTGATGTACTTATATACAATTCTGATTATCAGCTCATTGATGATGAGGTGAAACAAGAAAATTTAAAAGCTCAATTAATCTCTTGGGGACATCGTGCAGATAACTATCTACAGTTACATTCTATTCATCAAACTTCAGATAAAACTCAAGTAAATGCAAGTGCTCAAAACGTCAATTTTACCTTTTGCATACCTTTTACAGATGATGCTTCTGTCGAAAATGCTTTGCATTGCATTACGTATATGGTCTATGCTGATTATAGTGAAGATGTTATCAATCAAGCACTTGCAAAGTTAGAAAGCGTAGCAATGCGCTTGGAGGTGAAGCAAGGTCTGCGAGATATATTGCTTATCAATGATAGTTATAATTCAGATATCAACTCTCTATCCATAGCTATGGATTTTTTATCCCAACAAGCTGTTTCTAAGCAATTGGCCAAAACCCTTATCCTATCAGATATTATGGAGAGTGGGTTATCGTCAGAACTACTGTATCAGCAGGTTGCAGATTTAATTCATGCTAAAAAAATTGAGAAGCTTATTGGAATAGGGAAGGAGTTGACTCAAAATCAGCATTTATTTACAGATGTGGTATCTCACTTTTTTCAAGATACAGATGAGTTTTTAGATTCTGCTCTTTTATCAAGCTTTAATCAAGAAGCTATACTGATAAAGGGTTCGCGTAAGTTTGGATTTGAACGTATAGCCCATCGTTTGGAGTTTACGGCACATGAAACTGTTTTGGAGGTAAACCTCAGTCATCTGATTGAGAATCTCAATTATTTCCGTGCAAAATTGGATAGTCAGACCAAGGTGATGTGTATGGTTAAAGCCTTTGCTTATGGCAGTGGTTCAGTAGAGATTGCTAAGGTGTTGCAGCATCATAAGGTTGATTATTTAGCAGTTGCGGTTGCCGATGAAGGTGCAGAGCTTCGCCGTTCGGGTATTCGTATTCCAATAGTGGTGATGAATCCTGAAAAATCAGCTTTTGATGTGCTGATTGAACATAATTTAGAGCCTGAGATTTATAGTCTGCACTTACTACATGATTTTATTGAAGCTGTTGGCAAACAAGGACTTAGCGATTATCCTATCCATATTAAAATTGATTCGGGTATGCACCGCTTAGGTTTTGAACCTGATAAAATAGATAATTTGATTGAACTGTTGCAGGCTAAAAATCAAGTAAAAGTCCGCTCTGTTTTCTCTCATCTTGCTGCGGCTGATGATGCTAAGTTAGATGATTTTACTCTTCAGCAAATAGCTGTTTATCAGGATGTTGCTCATAAGTTTGATCAGGCTTTTTCGCATAAAATCTATCATCATATCCTTAATTCAGCTGGTATTGAGCGTTTTACGGAATACCAGATGGATATGGTGCGTTTGGGGATAGGGCATTATGGTATTTCAGCTTTGCCTGGTGTGCAGTTGAAAGCTGTTAGTTCCCTGAAAACCATTATCTTACAAATTAAAAATGTGAAAGCTGGCGAAACGGTAGGGTATAACCGTAACGGTAAAGTACATGAGGATAAACAGATAGCTGTGTTGCCTATAGGTTATGCAGATGGTTTCAATAGAAAATTGGGTAATGGTCGTGGTAAAGTGTTTATTAATGGTCAGTTTGCCCCTGTTATTGGCAATGTTTCTATGGATTTGATTTCCGTAGATGTTACCAATATGCAAGTGAAAGAGGGTGATAAGGTGGAAATTTTTGGTGATAATATCCGCATTGAAGAGCTTGCTGCTCAATTAGATACCATTCCTTATGAAATCTTGACTAATATTTCTCGTCGTGTGAAACGTCTATATTTCCAAGAATAAATGGTTCTTTGTTTGGTTCAACATATCGCTACTTCTTCTGCTATCTTGCAGGCTGCTCAACAGCTTGCTGTTCGGTTTAAGAAGCAGTTTGGTGTGTTGATGTTGAACGTAAAAGCTGTTGATATTGATAGAGAGCAAGCTTATCTTGAAAAGTATCTTCAACAAGAGAATATCAGTTATGATTATCTTGCTGTATCAAACAACCAATTATCAGAAATTCAATCAGTTTGCGATGAATTGGAGGTTTCTATTTTGACTTTTCAGTTATCAAAATATAATCGGGCGACCATCATGCCTTATCTCAAAGCCTGTCGTGGTCTGCGTATTCCGTATGTGTTTTTAAGGGATGATATAGCAAGTTTCCCGTTTGAAAAGCTGTTAATGCCTGTTAGTTTTTTAGTTGAAGAAGTGGAAAAAGCGCAGTTTGCTGCGGCATTTGGGCGACATTTTGAATCCGAGTTGTGCATACTTCAAGCAAAAGATTATGGAAGCAAAGCGGCTGAAAACATTGCAAAGATTACCGCAATATTAGACAAATTTGATTTGCAGTATGAAGTGGTAAAAGGTAAAAAAGATAGTTTCAAGATTGATTTTGACGCTTTGCACTACGCAAAAGATAAATTTTACGATTTGCTTCTTATTACAGCCTCCCGTGAATATGGTTTAGATGATGTGGTGTTCGGACCGAAAGAGCTTCATTTACTCCGTAAAACAAAATCAGCCCTGATGTTCGTAAACCCCAGAGCTGATTTATATGTATTATGCGATTGATTATTTCAGTGCAGCCATATT
>CAYVWK010000113.1:0-3957 GCA_964455235.1 uncultured Paludibacter sp. | reverse complement strand
ATACTTTTTCAACGCTTCTTTATTAGGTACTAAAACAGCTGTTGTATAAGGGTTTTGATTGTTATACAGGATAATTTGATCGATATAACGAGAGTTTTCAACCAAAGATTCCTCTATACCTTCTGGACTGTATTTTTCACCATCACTTGATATCAAGAGACTTTTGAAACGTCCTACCACATATAGGAAATCATCCTTATCCATATAACCCATATCGCCTGTGTGCAGCCAACCATCAACAATAGTTTCAGCAGTTGCTGTGTCGTTTTTGTAATAACCTGCCATCACATTCTCACCTCGAATAACGATTTCACCTTTTACGCCAAGCGGAAGTTCTTTGCCATCAACATCACAAATTTTCAAATCCATAGGGGTAACCAAAACACCAGAAGAACCTAATTTATGACGTTTCAATCCATTAGATGAAATGATAGGAGTAGCTTCGCTTAAGCCGTAACCTTGGAACATAGGAATACCGATTGCGTAGTAAAAACGCTGTAAATCAATGTCTAACAAAGCACCACCACCAATGAAGAAATCCAATTCTCCACCCAAACCAAGGCGTACTTTCGAGAAGATAATTTTATCAAACAACCATAGTAAAGGCTTTTTCAAAGCTTGTAAACCTCTACCTTTATTATAACCCTCTTTGTTGTAATTGATAGCCATATTCAAGGCATAATGGAATAAGCCGTTGACAAACTTTCCTTGCGAGCGTACAGAAGTCTCAATGTTTTTCTTGAAATTTTTAGCTAAAGCAGGCACACTGAGTAATAAGTTAGGTTTCAATTCCTGAATATTAATAGGAATATTTTTCAAAGTTTCCATACCCGTTTTACCCACCTGCACAGTACCCACACTTGCACCAGAAGCCATAAAGCTGTAGAAACCAGCCACATGCGCAAAACAATGGTCTAAAGGTAAGATAATCAGTGTTTTGTAGGTTGTTGGGATATTCATTAAAGTCAGAGCCTGCTCCACATTAGCGGTATAGTTGCGATGTGTAAGCAATACCCCTTTTGGGTCGGCAGTAGTACCAGATGTGTAGCTAATGGTCGCATAATCATCGGGTTGCACTGTCGCAGCAACTTTGGTTACAACATCAGCTTGCTTTTTCAATAAAGCTTCACCTAATTGAATCAGCTCAGAAAGAGGCATTTCCTTTTCAAGATAAGACTCCTGCTCATCAAAAATAATAACTTTTTGAACATCAGGTAATTGATCAATGATGTTGCGAATTTTGTTTAACTGTCCACCCGATACCATAATCCATTTTGATTCTGAATGTTGAATCCTGAAAATCAAGTCGTTACTTTCTTCAAGTTTGATGGAAAGAGGTACGTTGACCGCACCTGTGTGCAATATGCCTAGTTCACCAATAATCCACGCATTTCTACCTTCAGACAATAAGGAAATTTTCTCCTTAGGTTTCACACCCAAAGCGATCAAACCAGCAGCAAGTACATGCGACTGATCTTTGGTTTCCTGATACGTAGTTGGTAAAAATTCGGTGGTAGTTTTCTCCCATAAGAAGGGATTTGAGGCATACTTTTCAACACTTTGATTGAGTAAATCAATAATCGTTGTTCGTTTCATAAAATAATAATGAGTGAATACTAATCTATTTTGTTTTTCAATTAAAAATAAGTTCTGTTTGAAAAGACAACAAAGATAATCAATTTTCAATGATTTAAGGTTTTTAATATTTTGATATCGAACTTAATCAGCTTTTAGGTTGTTTGAATAGTGTAGCGAGTAGAAATCGTAGTTTATCTCTCTTTCTACATCAACTTTTCAAGATATTCACTCTAAAAAAAGCATTATGGAAATTACAAAAAACACGATTATTGGAGAATTAGTTGCTCAAAATTATCGCACCGCTTCAATTTTCAAGCAAAACAAAATAGACTTTTGTTGCAATGGTAACCGCACAATCGCAGATGCAGCAGAGCAAAAGAAATTAGATATCAGTTCACTTTTAAAAGACTTAGAACTTGCTTCCTCAAGCCAGTCTGATGGAAATATAGATTTCAATTCATGGCCCTTAGATTTATTGGCTGATTATATAGAAAAAACGCATCACCGCTATGTAGAAGCTAAGATTCCTGAAATTATGCCCTATTTAGAGAAAGTTGTAAGAGTGCACGGTGACCGTCATCCTGAACTTTTTGAGGTATTTGAATTATTCAATGAGTCAGCAGGAGATTTAGCAGCTCATATGAAAAAAGAAGAGCTGATTTTATTCCCCTTTGTACGCAAAATGATACAGGCTAAAGCAAAAGGTGAAAAAGTACAAGCCCCCTTTGGCACTGTTCAAAACCCCATCAAAGCCATGATGGCAGAGCATGATAATGAAGGCGAAAGATTCCGTACCATTGCAGCTTTAACGGAAGATTACACACCTCCAGTAGATGCATGTAACACATATAGAGTAACTTATGCTTTGTTGAAGGAATTTGAAAACGACCTACACAAGCACATCCATCTCGAAAACAATATCTTATTCCCTAAAGCAATAACTTTGGAAGAAGAGATGGTGGGGTAGAGGGGAGCGTCTTCAATTTTGATGACTCTTGTTCTCTTAGTTTGTTAGAAAAGACTGCCATATATTAAGCCAGAAACCGTTGCCATCAAGATCACTAGACTGACGTACACCACTGTTTTTTGAGTACCCAATACGCCATGAATAACGAGCATGTTGGGTAATGATAAAGAAGGTCCAGCTAATAGTAAAGCCAAAGCTGGACCTTTTCCCATTCCTGACGCGATTAATCCTTGCAGAATTGGAATTTCTGTGAGTGTTGCAAAATACATAAAGGCTCCTATAAACGAAGCAGCAAAGTTTGAAAAAATAGAATTTCCACCCACTAACCAAGCTATCCATTTAGTAGGAATTACTCCTGCAATGGTCTGACCATCATGTGTCGAACCAAGTAAAAATCCTGCTGTAACCACTCCTATGGCAAGTAAAGGCAAGATCTGTTTTGCAAACTCCCATGCTGAAAGTGACCATTCTCTGTTATCTAAATCAGTTTTATCCCTCAATGTGATGATAGCAAGAGATATAACTCCTGTCAACATAGGGATAAGTGGCACTAATTTAAGATTTTCTATATAACTTGCAGATAAGAAAGCTGATGCAGTTATTGCGATGGCTGCTAATACAACCCATTGCCATTTTATTTTCAGAATATAGATTAAAGAAACTCCCAACAGTAAGGAGAAAAACCCAGTTAGATGCCATTTATAAGCCCATAAATAATACCAAATGCTGGATGTGTCATGAGTTTCAGCTTGCCCCCAATTAGCAAATACAAGTATTAAAACCAATGTGAAAAAGTGAAATGAGGTTTGCCACATAGGTCGTTTTTCTGGCGGTAATTGGATATTCATTTGCTCTTCCTTTTTTACTCTTTCTTCTTTTCGATAGATAAACGACATGATTAGGCCGATGATGATGCTAAATGAAATTGCGCCAATGGTTCTGGCAATTCCCATTTCAACACCTAATACCCTTGTTGTAAGTATGATAGCTAAAATATTGATAGCAGGACCAGAATACAAAAAAGCCACAGCAGGACCTAAGCCCGCACCTCGTTTATGAATACTCGAAAATAAAGGTAAAATAGTGCAACTGCAAACCGCCAATATTGACCCAGAAACAGCCGCAATGCTATATGCCAACCATTTCTTAGCATTTGCTCCAAAGTAGCGCAATACCGATCCCTGACTAACAAAAACTGAAATTGTTCCTGCAATGAAAAAGGCAGGCAATAAGCATAAAATCACATGTTCTCTTGCATACCATTTTACCAAATCGAAAGTTGCAGCTATTGCTGTATTGAAACGAGCACTCTCAATAGGTAGGAAAAATGCTATTCCAAAAACCCCCATAATCCATAAAAGGATTCTAATTTCTTGTTTTCTTTCCATCTAATTTTTTTGTGAAAAGTGTAT
>CAYVWK010000112.1:0-6771 GCA_964455235.1 uncultured Paludibacter sp. | reverse complement strand
CAACAACTCAACAACTCAACAACTCAACAACTCAACAACTCAACAACTCAACAATCATTCATAAACTTTAAAAACCCAATCAAAATGACAGAACAAGAATTAAGAGCATTAGAAATTGCTAAATCAGTAGATGCACGCGGAACAGCGTGTCCAGGACCACTTTTGGAAGTGAAAAAAGCTATAGGCAAAGTGGAAGAAGATGGTGTAATGGAAGTACTTTCTGCAGACGAAGGAACTCGTGTGGATATACCTAAATGGTGTGGTAAACAAGGACATGAGTTTTTAGGCTCAGTGGAAGAAAACGGCTATTACAAAATTTATTTGAGAAAAAAATAAGCTGATTATGGCTATTGCTCAAAGGAAAACAGCCAAGATATTGGTTTTTTCAACAGAGAAAATTTCAGACCCTGCCATTGATATGGCGGGGTTGCTGAAATTGCACTATCCGCCTACTGTTTACACCATCACAGTGCCTTGTTCGAGCGGTGTGAAACCGAAATGGATTTTACATGCCTATGAAAAGGGTTTTGATGGTGTTTTTATAGCTGCGGATGGTACGGACTGCGTTTATGGCGAGACTTGCACGGAGAAAACGGGTAAGGTAGTCGCTAAAACGCATGAGTTGATGAAGGAAAAGAATATTGAACCTGCACGCTTGCGTATGGCTGCAATCTGCTCGGTTTGTAGCGAATCTTTCGTTAAACAAATCAGAACTTTCAACGAATATTTATTGAAAACATTAGAAGCACAATCGTGAATCAAATAAAGAAAAACATAAGCTATGATGCTTTGGTGATAGGTGCTGGCATTGCGGGTGGCGAAGCGGCTTTAAACTTGGCGAATACGGGTTTTAAAGTCCTTTTAGTCGAAAAAGATGATAGTCTCGGTGGAAAAATGATTTTGCTAAGCAAGGTGTTTCCGACCTTAGACTGCGCTGCGTGCATCACTACTCCGAAGGTTTCAGAAATTGGTAGGCATCCCAATATCACCATTTTTACTGGTAGCACGGTCAGTAATGTCAAGAAAATCAGTGATAATGAGTTTACGGCTGTAGTGCATAAAAAGCCTCGTTATGTGCATGTTGCCGACTGCACAGCTTGCCAAAAATGCGAGGAAGTCTGCCCCGTAAGCGTCCATGACCAATATCAATATGATTTGATAGGGCGAAAAGCAGCCTACATCCCTTTCAGCATTTGCGACCCCAAAGCTGCTGTGATTGATATAGAGAACTGTACGCTATGTGGTGCATGTGAGCGGGTTTGTCCGACTAACTGCATCGACTTTACGATGGAAGAAGAGGAGTTAGACTTGCATGTTAAAACGGTGGTTTTGGCGACTGGCTTTAACTTATTCGACCCATTAAAAATACCAAGATATGGCTTTGGTGAATATGCTAATGTGCTGACTTCCATGCAGATGGAACGTCAAATTGCACCTACTCGTCCTTTCCATACCATCCTTCGTCCTGGTGATGGAAAAGTGCCTGATAAAATTGCTTATGTCTTGTGCACCGGTTCGCGCGATGCTACTGTGGGCAACCCAATTTGCTCGCAGATTTGCTGTATGTATTCCATCAAACAAGCCCAATTACTGATGGGCGCTTTGCCTATGGCGGATGTTACTATCTACTATTTGAATATCCGCTCCTTTGGAAAAGGCTTTGAAGAATTTTATGAACAAGGCAAAGGTATGGGCGTGAATTTCATCAAAGGGAAAATTGGGAAAATCACGGCAAAAGAAAATGGAAATCTCTTACTCCGTTATGAAGATATTAATGAAGGGCGTTTGAAAGTCGCTGAGCATGACATGGTTATACTTTCAGTGGGCGCACTTCCTAACCCAGAAGCGAAAACCTTATTCGATGATGATTTGCAGTTAGACCGCTTTGACTTTGTCGATCAACCTGATTTGATGGCTTCTCCTGCTAAAACTAGTATTGATGGTGTTTTTGTGGCAGGAACAGCTTCTGGACCTATGGATATTCCAGATGCAATTTTATCAGCAGGTGCCGCTTCAGCAGAAGCAATTAGTTACTTAATGAAAGGCTAACAGTATGGAAAAGAAGAGAAGAATAGGGGTGTATGTTTGTCATTGCGGTGGCAATATCTCCGATTATGTGGATGTAGAAAAAGTACGCCAATCTGTTGAAGGTGAGGAGGGTATTGTTTTAGCGAAGACAACGATGTTTGCTTGTTCTGATATGAATCAGAAGGACATGGTGGAAGACATCAAAGCAAATGATTTGGATGGAGTGATAGTAGCTTCTTGTTCGCCTCAGCTGCATTTGGTTACTTTCCGCAATGTATCGCAACGTGCTGATTTGAACAAATATACCTATGTACATTCCAATATCCGCGAACAAGCATCATGGGCACATTCAGATAATAAAGATGGTGCAACCGAAAAAGCCATTCATTTGGTGAAATCTGCGATTGCTAAGGCGCGCCACGTCGAGGCTTTGGAACCTTCGCAAGTGAAGGCTGAGAAAAGCGTTGCGGTGATAGGTGCTGGTATAGCTGGTTTGAAAGCTGCTCTTACGCTTTCTGAAAAAGATTGCCAGGTGCATCTCATTGAAAGAGAGGCGACTGTGGGCGGTTGGGTGGCTAAGTGGAAGGACTTATTTATGACCAACGAAACAGGCGATACTTTAGTGAAACGTTTATATGATGAGTTGAAGCAAAAGCCAAATGTTACGATTTATACGGAAGCTGAAGTCTTTTCAAATACAGGTAGTATTGGCAATATCAACCTGAAAATCAAGCAGAAAGGCGAGCTTATAGATGTTTGTGTAGGTTCAGTTTTGGTTGCTACTGGCTTCGATCCATATCAACCAGCAGAAGATGAATTTGGCTATGTTTCTGTGCCTAATGTGATTACTTTGCCTGAGTTTAAGCAGCTTATCGACCAAGAAAAGGATGTGCTGACGTATAAGGGGCAAAAGGTAAAAAACATCAGTTTTATCTATTGCGTAGGTAGTCGCCAGCCCGAAGGAGAGAATACTTACTGCTCACGTTATTGCTGTACTGCCACTATCCATGCGGCAAATGAGGCACGCAATAAGTTCAAAGGCATACAAAATTATCATTTCACACGCGGTGTGCGTTCGTATGGCAAACAGGAATTGCTCTATGCTGAATCTTTGCGTGGTGGTGATATTTATTTGCAGTCTTATGAGGATGACTTGCCAACGGTTTTCGCTCGAAAAAATAAACCAGTGGTGCGTGTCAATGATATTCTGACTGGTGGTCGTGAATTAGAGGTGGAGTCTGATTTGGTGGTATTGGTAACAGCTATGGTGCCTCGTCGTGAAGGTACGGTTGGGTCGCTATTCAAATTGCCTAAAGGACGTGATAAGTTTTTCAACGAGGTGCATATGAAGCTGCGCCCAGTGGAAACTGCCATTGATGGGATTACCATTGCTGGTGCTTGCCAAGGACCGAAAACCATCGTTGAGTCTGTTAATTCAGCCTTATCAGCAGCTACAAAAGCTTATTCAAATATCAGTACGGGTGTGTTGGAAACCGACCCACGTATCGCCCGCATAGATGCGCAAGCATGTACGGGATGCGAGGATTGTCTGCCCGCTTGTCCGTTTGATGCGATTTCTATGCAAACCATTGATGATAAGTATGTTGCAGTGATTAACGCTACGTTATGTAAAGGTTGCGGAATGTGTACTCCCGTTTGCCCAACCGATGCTATCGACTTGATTGCATACTCTAATCAACAGATAATGGGAATGATAGATGCTTTGGCTTAAAGTTTCATTTTTTAGAAGATCATTATGGAAGTAGAAAAAGGTAAAACAGCAAAATACTTACGCGAAAAACAGGGTGTACCTGAAAAAGCCATCGCACAGCAAAAAGAATTTCAACGTGTTAAAAGGCTTATAACAAAGGCTTTAGGAGATGGTGAGTTGTCAGTTGATGCCCTTGCAACAAAGATTGATATGAGCTATTCCGATACCATGTTTCATTTGATGTCGCTTGTGAAATATGGTTTCGTACAAATAGGCGAAATTGATGATATGGATGAATATTACACCTATAAATTGATAAAATAATGGCAACAGTAAATCCTAAATTCAGTAAAAATCTCCGTAAATACGGTGGTTTTGATTTCAATGCCTGCTATAATTGTGGCAATTGCACAGCTGTTTGCTCTTTATCAACCAAGGAAAGCTCTTTCCCTCGTGAATTAGTGCGTATGAGCGTGGTGGGCTTGGAAGATGAGTTAGCAGGCTCATTAAAACCTTGGGAATGTTATTATTGCGGTGAATGTAGCACATATTGTCCGCAAGAAGCCGACCCAGGTGAATTAATGATGACTTTAAGACGTTGGCTCACAGCGAAATACGACTGGACAGGCTTATCAGGTTTATTCCAAAAATATCTACCTGCGATGTTGATTGCGATGTTGGCATTGTTTGGTGGTGTCGTATTTTTCGCTGAATATATTCAGTGGAATTTAGACTCTTTATTGTATTACGGACATTATTTCGAGATGTTCGCTATTGCAACGGTTTTTGTGGTGATATTCATACCGAATATATTGAGGATGTGGTATTTCACCATCATCAAACCCAAACATAAAGTCAGTTTTAAAAGCTATTTTAAAGCTTTAGGTGATTTCTTTGTGCACATGTTTACTCAAAAACGTGCAAAAGATTGTGAGGACAACCATTTCCGTTGGTTAGAGCACTTGATTTTAGTGATTGCCTATCTTTCTTTATTGTTTACCACCGTATTTTTAGATTGGTTTGGTACTGAAAATCTCTTCATCATCATTTTAGGATATGTTGAAAGTCTATTGATTTTCATCATCACCTTTGATTTTGTGAAAGATAGAATACAGAAAAGCAAGGCATTAGCTAAAAAATCACGACCTTCAGATTGGTTTTTTGTGATTTGGTTATTACTGATGGGCTTAACCGCATTTGCCGTACGTTTATTCATCGATTTAAGTTGGTTAGAAGCTAATAAATGGCTCTATATCATACATTTAACTGTGTTGGTGCAATGGGCTTTACTGATTGTTCCCTTCGGAAAATGGACACACTTCTTGTATCGTTCTTTTGCTATGTATTTTGTAAAACTGAAGGAATTGAAGTAATATAAATTAGATAGTTTTAAGATTTCTGACAAAATAGTTGCGTAACTGCTCAATTTTGTGTTATTTTGTAGCGCAAAAGGTAAATTTTTATCTTTTGCGCTATATTTTTCATTAAAACACTAACAAAATGAAACTATCAGGTAAAACTCGCTTAGAACATGATCTTATTGGCGACAGAGAAGTCCCCGTTGAATATTATTTCGGTGTACAAACTCTAAGAGCAGTAGAAAACTTTCAAATCAGTCACGATAAATTGTATATGTACCCACGTTTAGTGGTTGCTTTGGCTGAGGTGAAGAAGGCTGCGGCATTGGCTAACAATGACTTAGAATTGATGAATGATGAAATAACGGCGGCGATTGCGAAAGCTTGTGATGAGATTATAGCGGGTCAGCTGCACGATCATTTTGTGGTGGATATGGTGCAAGGTGGTGCGGGCACGTCTACCAATATGAATGCAAATGAAGTAATTGCCAACCGTGCATTGGAACTATTAGGGCATGAAAAGGGGGAATATCAATATTGTCATCCAAATAACCATGTGAATCTATCGCAATCCACCAATGATGCCTATCCAACCTCCTTAAACATAGCACTTTACCGCAGTGTAGATGATTTAAAAGCAGGTGCAAACAGTTTGATAGCCGCTTTAGAAGTAAAAGCAAAAGAGTTTGACAATATTTTAAAAATGGGTAGAACGCAATTGCAGGATGCGGTACCTATGACCTTAGGACAAGAGTTTCAGGCTTTTGCAGATGGTTTGAAGGATGAGGTGGTTCGCTTAGACAAATGCCGCGATACGCTTTTAGAAATCAATATGGGCGCAACAGCTATTGGTACAGGCATCAATTCCGACCCAGATTATCCGCAGCTTTGTGCTGACCACATGGCAAAAATCACAGGCCTAGATATACGTGTTACTACCAATATGATTAAAGCAACCAGCGACACCAGTTCGTTTGTCTCCGTATCATCAGCCATTAAATCACTATCAATCAGACTTTCTCGTATCTGTAACGATTTGCGTTTATTGTCATCAGGACCGCGCGCAGGTTTAGGAGAAATTAGTTTGCCGCCTATGCAGCCCGGTTCTTCCATTATGCCAGGCAAAGTAAATCCCGTAATTCCTGAAGTAGTTAACCAAATCGCTTTCAAGGTGATAGGAAGTGATACCACCGTAATGATGGCATCCGAAGCCGCTCAACTGCAACTCAACGTGATGGAGCCCATCATCATTTACACCCTTTTAGAGAATATTTCCTTGTTAGTCAACGGTATGGCTACCCTAAAAGATAAATGTATAGTTGATATCAAAGCCAATGCTGAAGTTTGTAACCAAATGGTGCTCAATAGCATAGGCATAGTAACAGCACTTAATCCATACTTAGGCTACGAAAACTCCACCATTTTAGCCGCTGAAGCCCTCAAAACAGGCAAAGGCATTTATGAATTAGTATTGGAGAAAAACATGCTCGACAAAGCTGCATTAGATGATATTTTGAAACCAGAAAATATGGTGAAGCCGCGAAAAATGAAGTGATTGCGCATGTCAAAAAATAAACTGATATTATCACCTGAAACAGAAGCTCTGAGGAGAGAGTTGGAAGAGTGTAAAGTTGAATTCCTGAATCTATATACTCAACATAAATATATGGTTGA
>CAYVWK010000111.1:0-6778 GCA_964455235.1 uncultured Paludibacter sp. | reverse complement strand
TAAGTTTTAAACCAAACAAAGCCCCAGTCATCCTCTTTCATGGTGAGAATACGTTGTTAAGCCCAAGCGAAGCAAAGTGAGGGAACTGGTAAATATACCTCTTGTGTTATTAAGCCCAAACGAAGCAAAGTGAGGGAACTGGTATGTGTGAAATTTGTCCTATTAACATGAAAATTTGATTTTTTTACATGCTTATAGAAGATATATTATAAAGTTTATCTATTTTTGTGGGCGAACACGGAAATTAAATATCATAATTATAAGCGTCATGAAAACATTCCTTTCTAACGATTTTTTACTACAAACAAAGACTGCTGAGCAACTCTATCATGAGCATGCTGCAAAAATGCCTATCATCGACTATCATTGTCATTTAGTGCCCGAAATGGTGGCTTCCGACCATCGCTTTAAAAGCATTACCGAGCTTTGGTTGGGCGGTGACCACTACAAATGGCGCGCTATGCGTACCAATGGTGTAGATGAAAAGTTTATCACAGGCACCGAAACTTCCGATTGGGAGAAGTTTGAAAAATGGGCTGAAACAGTGCCTTATACCATGCGTAATCCGCTCTACCATTGGACTCACCTAGAACTGAAAACTGCTTTCGGTATAGAAAAATTGCTATCTCCTAAAACAGCTCGTGAGATTTTTGATGCATGTAATGAGAAACTGAATACGCCTGCTTTTACTGCGCGTAACTTGATGCGTCACTACAAAGTAGAGGTAGTATGTACAACCGACGACCCCATCGATTCGCTCGAACATCATATCAAAACGAAACAAGATGGCTTCGAAATTCAAATGTTGCCCACTTGGCGACCTGACAAGGCAATGGCAGTGGAATGCCCTACTGCTTTTATAGCCTATATCGAGCAGTTAGCAAAGGTGTCTGGTATTACTATTTCTACTTTTGATGATATGATAGCTGCTCTTCGCAAACGCCAGGATTTCTTTGAAGAATTGGGCTGCAAACTCTCTGACCACGGTATTGAAGAGTTTTATGCAGAAGACTATACAGAAGCTGAAATTAAAGCTATCTTCAATAAAATTTATGGTGGAAAAGAACTGACACATGCTGAAATTCTGAAATATAAATCGGCTATGTTGGTGATTTTTGCTGAAATGGATTGGGAAAAAGGCTGGACACAACAATTCCACTACGGTGCTATCCGCAACAACAACACACGTCTATTCAATCAGTTAGGTGCTGATACGGGCTTTGATTCCATCGGTACGTTTAATACTGCTAAATCGCTCTCTAAATTCCTCAATCGTTTGGATATCAATGATAAATTGACTAAAACCATCATCTACAACCTCAATCCTACTGATAATGAGATGATTGCTACTATGATAGGTAATTTCCAAGATGGTAGTGTACCAGGAAAAATCCAGTTTGGCTCGGGTTGGTGGTTCTTAGACCAAAAAGATGGCATGGAAAAGCAAATGAATGCGCTTTCATTGCTTGGTTTGCTGAGCCGTTTCGTAGGGATGCTTACCGACTCTCGTAGCTTCCTCTCCTACCCTCGTCATGAGTATTTCCGCAGAACGCTTTGTAATCTTTTAGGTGATGATGTGGAAAAAGGTCTATTGCCCGCATCAGAATTAGAATTTATCGGACAAATGGTAGAAAATATCAGTTACAATAATGCAAAATCATATTTTAATTTTTGAAATCAATTAAGTAAAAATGAAGAACATACAATCAATCACAGAAAAAGCGACAAAATACAGATGGACTATAGTAGTTATGCTGTTTTTTGCTACGACTATTAATTATCTCGACCGCCAGTTATTATCTCTGACTTGGGATGAGTTTATCAAACCTGAGTTCCATTGGAATGACTCGCATTATGGTACTATTACCGCATTCTTCTCTATTTTCTACGCTATCTCCATGCTGTTTGCTGGACGTTTCGTAGAGTGGATGGGTACGAAAAAAGGTTATTTATGGGCTATAGGTATTTGGAGCGTGGGTGCTTGTCTGCACGCTGCCTGTGGCGTAGTCACTGAATGGCATTTAGGTTATAACAATGCTGCGGAATTAGCTGCACAAACGGGTACAGCTGCATTGGCAATTTCCACCTTTAGTATGTACGCCTTCCTCGTTGCGCGAGGTATTCTGGCTTTAGGTGAAGCTGGTAACTTTCCTGCTGCAATCAAAGCTACTGCTGAATACTTCCCCAAAAGAGACCGTGCTTACGCTACCTCCATTTTCAATTCTGGTGCATCCATAGGTGCTATGTTTGCTCCCCTTTTAATTCCACCTTTAGCTAAAGCTTATGGTTGGGAAATGGCTTTCCTTTTGATTGGTGCTATAGGTTTTATTTGGATGGGATTCTGGGTATTTGTTTATGATAAACCTGAAGAAAGCAAGCGTGTTAATCAACTTGAATTGGATTATATCCATCAAGATAGAGAAAGTGAAGAAAAAGAACTTCAAGAGAAAGCCCTTTCTGAGGAAAATAAAATACCTTTCTGGAAATTATTCTCTCTCCGCCAAACTTGGGGTTTAATTTTAGGTCGTTTTATTACAGATGGCGTGTGGTGGTTCTTTTTATTCTGGACCCCCTCCTATCTCTATGCACAATTCAATATAAAAACTACCGATGGTTTGGGCATGATCTTGATTTTCACACTCTATATGCTCGTGAGTGTTTTATCTATTTTCGGTGGAAAACTCCCTACCATCATCATCAATAAAACGGGACAAAATCCGTTTGATGCTCGTATGAAAGCCATGTTGATTTTTGCTGCTTTGCCTTTACTGATGCTGTTAGCTCAACCTTTGGGTGCACACTTCTCGTACTTGGGTCAGCATGCTGCTTGGATTCCAGTACTACTTATTGCCGTAGGAGCTTCTGCTCATCAAGCTTGGAGCGCAAATATGTATTCAGTTACAGGAGACTTATTCCCCAAAAATGCCATTGCAACCCTAACAGGAATTGCTGGGATGGCAAGTGGTATGGGTTCAATGATTCTTCAGAAAACTGCTGGTAATTTATTTGAATTTGCTGAAAAAACCAATCTTACTTTCATGGGGTTTGAAGGTAAACCAGCTGGCTATTTCATCATTTTCTGTTTCTGTGCCGTTGCATACCTTATGGGTTGGGCATTGATGAAATCTTTCATCCCTAAATATAAACCAGTAGTTATAAATTAATATGATTATCCATAAAATGACCCAAGCTCCGCAGGAGCTAAATTATGCATAACCGTATGCCAGCGAAGTGAAGGATCTCCTATTGAATACAGCTCGCTATTCGTGGGGCGGCGGTTTTCCTCTTAGGAGACACCCTTTTTCCATTTTTTTTTGTACCTTTGTACGGCAAAAAAATCAGCCTTTTATCTGAAGATATTGTAAGTGCTGTGTAAGTACATAGTGTTCAACTATTTAACCAGAAGCGTCATGGAGGAAATCTTAACCAACATATCAGCTTTGATTGAAGACAGAAAATGGAAAGCCCTGAAAGATGAGCTATCCAATTTAGATTCTATTCAAATTGCTGAACTACTGAAAGAGCTTTCTGATAAAGAAAGTATTATTCTTTTCAGATTATTGAATCGCGCGCAGTCTAAGGATGTATTCCAACTTTTACCTTTGATCGACCAACAAAATATTATCGAAGGCCTGGCAAAAAATACCCAAAGACTGTCCGATCTTTTAAATGACTTAGAACCTGACGATAGAACGGCGTTTTTTGAAGAACTCCCTGGACAAGTCGCACAAGGTTTGATGCAATTACTGACGCCCGAAGAACGTAGTATTACCACCCAACTTTTAGGTTATCCCGAAGATAGTATCGGTCGTTTGATGACGCCTGAATATGTGGCTATCCGTCCCAACTATACCGTTGCGCAGGCTTTTGAACATATACGCAAATTCGGTCGCAATTCTGAAACACTAAACGTTATCTATATAGTCGATGAGAATTGGAAACTAATAGATGATATCCGCATCAAGGAAATCATCCTTGCCGACCCTAATGCGCATATCCAAGACTTGATGGACAATAAGTTCGTGGCTCTCAATGTATTAGATGACCAAGAGGAAGCGATTAAAACCTTTAGCGACTACGACCGCGTGGCTTTGCCTGTTGTTAATTCGGAAGGGGTGCTCATCGGTATTATTTCTATTGATGACATCATGGACGTGGCGGAAGAAGAAACTACGGAAGACTTCCATAAATTTGGTGCGTTCCACAGTGCTATAGACAATCCACTTTCTGCACGTATTTTCGATCTCTATAAAAACCGCATTGTTTGGTTGATGTTATTGGTCTTTGCGAATGTTTTTTCAGGGGCTATTTTAGCTGAATATGAAAATCTGATTGCTAATGTAGTTTCTTTAGTCTTTTTCTTTCCCCTACTGATTGCAAGTGGTGGAAACGCTGGTTCTCAATCTGCTACCTTGATGATTCGCTCACTGGCTGTGGGTGATGTCAAGCTTTCTGACTGGTACAGACTTGTAGGCAAGGAAATCTTGGTTTCTCTGCTATTAGGTCTCTCCCTTTCTTTGGGTGTGGCTCTTATCGCATCTTTAAGGTCGCCCGAAATAATTTGGGTAGTCACTCTTACCATGGTACTGATAGTCTTAACCGGAAGTTTGATTGGCATGTTGCTACCTTTTATATTCACGCGTTTTAAATTAGACCCCGCAACAGCAAGTGCACCGCTTGTTACAACCATCTCAGACATCTGTGGCGTAATCATCTATTTCTCTATCGCAAGCTGGCTACTCTAAGGGTCTATCTTCTAAAAACGAATATTGTTCCATCAATTCCTGCTTTTTCTTTTGTAGAGATTGAAGGAATTGTTGGTATTCAGGGGTATCTTGATGGATGGGACGGTGATTTTCCATCCGCTTAAAAGCTTCAATTTCTTTACTGATGGCAATGGTTTCGGGCGACATGGAAAAATCCATAAAACGCTCCCAAATATAATCCACCGCCTGATTACTTGGATGCACCATATCCTCCGCATAAAAGCGATAATCCCGCAACTCATCCATCAAAATCTCATAAGCAGGAAAATAATGCGCAAAATCCAATTCTTCGCATAGCTGGTCAACCGCCAAATGCAAGACACTCTTACTAAGCGTATTTTCGTGCACTCCATCCTTTAGGTGGCGCACTGGGCTAACCGTAAATAGTAGTTGTACCTTAGGATTTATTTTTTTTATTTGGGATGAAACATCACGTAAGTCAGCCACTATCTCGTGAACGGACAATCGGCGTCTTTCAAATAAGTTGGGTGGCATTTTATGGCAGTTAGCCACCACCTCTCCAGCTGATTTCAGTGTAAACACCCACGCAGTGCCCAAGGTTATCAGTATAACATCAGCCTGCACCAACTGCTGGTGGGCAGTCCGCACCCTCGCATTGATGTTGTGCAAGGCAGTCTGCACATCCGCAGAAGAAAATAAGGTGCTATGTTTCCAGCTCGCCCACAGCGAACCTTGTTGAAACATATCACCTTTATCAAATACCTTATCCTCTAAAATCGCCCTTAAAGCAATCGCAATAGAGGCAGGATTAAACAGCACCCCCATAGGATTCACCTCCACATCAAAACCCGCATACCGCAACTTACCGCCCATATGCTCCGAAAAACACGAGCCTAAAGCCAGCAACTTATCCCCATGCCCAATTTTATTTGCAGCAAGCGGAGGGATGCGATTCTGTATGTGAAAGGAGTTCATAACTAATGAGACTAATGTGCCGATAAGACTAATGAGACTAATGTGCCAATATGCCGATGAGACTAATGAGACTAATGAGACTAATGTGCCAATATGCCGATGAGACTAATGAGACTAATGAATTTCTTAATTTCTTAATTATTCACATCGGCACATTATTCACATTGGCACATTAGCATATTGGCACATTAGCATATTGGCACATTGGCACATTGGCACATCGGCATATTGGCACATTAATTAACAACCTTCACCACATCCATACCTCCAACCTTCACCACCAACACACCTTTTTGTGTTACAGGGATGATGTTGAGGCCATCGTGGGCAATGGTAGTACTAACTTTCTGACCCGCCACATTGAAAATTTCAATGCTTGTACCCGCAGTAGTATGTACAAACACCTTCTCATTATAAGCGTAAATAGCTTTGGAGCTAAGGGTTTGTTCTACATCTGTAAGGGGACCAGTGGTGAAGTTGATTTCTTCGGATGGTAGAGATGCATATTCACCTTTAAATGCCACTACAGAGAACCAATATTCTGTTACACGCTCTAAACCATCTGCAGTGTATTGAATAACACCAGGTGTTGCTGGGTCTTCTTCTGTTTCAGTAACTGTAAATGGAGAACCAGCTACATGATTATTCACTACACCCGTAGTTGTTACCGTAATATCATCAATAGCTAAATTTCCTAATGCTTTAGTATATACCAAACGAATTTGCTTGATATCTATCAAATTCAATACTTCTAAATCATAACTTTTAGTAATGGCAGTAGTGACATCAGCATTATGAAAAGAAGCAATAGCAACCCATTGATCTGAAGAGTTTTTACCCTCAATTAAGGTGGAAGATGTTGAAGGATCACTTCCTTTTTGATCTCTAGTCCAAAAACTAATTGCTTTGATATAACTTGGATAAACAGCAGTTTGAATATAATCACCAGTTGTAGTCAATGCAAATGATGGCGATGCAACGCCATAATTACCTGATGCGGTATAAACTTGTCGTGTACCCTGTGACAAAACCGACCAACCAGGAAGATAAGAAGTAGGTGTGCCTATTTTATCTCC
>CAYVWK010000110.1:0-6782 GCA_964455235.1 uncultured Paludibacter sp. | reverse complement strand
GAATTTTAAAGAAATTAACACTATATTTGCAGACTTAAAAAACCTTTTTGAGTCTTCATATATCACAAAAGAAAAGGTGGTTTATATACTACAAAGTTACTTACCTACTTTTGATCACATGGAAACGGGTAAAGGGTTGGACTCTAAAATGTAAATATCATCTATTATGTATGTATATCACCTAAAAAGGGTTTTCGATTTTACACTGGCATTACTAGCAATTATTATCTTGCTTCCTTTCCTAATTCCTGTTATTATTATATTATTATTGACAGGAGAGCATGAGGTGTTTTACAAACAAACGCGTGTTGGTCATCTGAATAAAGACTTCAAAATTTGGAAATTTGCCACGATGAAGAAAAACTCCAGTAAAATGGGGACAGGCAGTTTGACCTTGCGTAACGACCCTCGTGTACTGCCTTTTGGTCGTTTTTTGAGGAAAACCAAAATTAATGAAGTTCCACAACTTATCAATGTACTAAAAGGTGATATGGCATTCATTGGTGCTCGTCCGCAGATGCGTTTTGATTTTGAGAAGTATTCCCCTGAAGTTCAAGCACGTGTGTACAATACTCTTCCAGGCATCACAGGTGTTGGCTCTATTGTCTTTCGTGATGAGGAGAAATGGTTTTCTGAAGCCGAAGGTGATAAACACGAGTTTGACAGAATGTATGTCGCCCCCTATAAAGGCGCACTTGAGATGTGGTACCAAGACAACCTATCTTGGAAAACCGATATGAAACTTATTTTCCTCACATTTTGGGTAATCCTACGCCCTAAAAGCGAAATGATCTATACTTTCTTTCCCTCCTTACCCCCAAAACCAGCTGTGTTTAAGCATTAGAGATTGGTTGCTGCTTTATCGGTCTAATAGCAAAGTCGAAGGGTAACCACAAAAAGACACAAAAAATCCCTCATATACTCAATATTTCGATCGTAATCGAAAAATTGCGCCTAATATTTAGACTGTAATCGAAAAATTACGCCTAGTATTTGGAAAAGAGATATAAATACTGTATTTTTGGCTCCTAAAACATTATGTATGATACATCGAGATTTACAGGAAAATATTCTCAATGCGTGTTTTAAAGGTAAGGTAATTTTACTTTTAGGTGCTCGACAAGTGGGAAAAACAACCCTGCTAAAGGAGATGACATCAAAAATCAACAAGCCATATATTTGGCTTAATGCTGATGAAGCTGATGTGTTGCAGGCCTTTGAGACTTCCAATACAAGCACTCAACTTTTGCAATTAATTGGTGTAAAAAATCAATTAGTAATAATAGATGAAGCGCAGCAAATCTCCGATATAGGCAAAAAAATAAAACTATTGCATGATACAAATCCCAATATTCAAATTATTGCGACTGGTTCATCCTCTTTTGATTTACAAGATAAGATGGCAGAACCACTTACGGGAAGGAAACGAACATTCTACCTTTATCCTTTAAGTTACAAGGAGATAGCTCAAAATTACTCTAGTTTGGAGGCTAAAAGATTATTAGAAACCCGACTGATTTATGGGTCTTATCCTGATGTTGTTAATAATTCTGGAAACGAAAAAAGTACCTTGATTGAACTCACAAACAGTTATTTATACAAAGATATTCTGAAATTGGATTCTATTCGAAAACCAATTCATATTGAAAAACTTTTACAAGCTTTAGCATTTCAAGTAGGTAGTGAAGTAAGTTATAATGAGTTAGCTCAAATAGTTGGAAATATTGACACCGCGACTGTTGAAAAATATATAGATTTACTCGAAAAAGCATTTATCATCTTTAAATTGCCAGCTTTAAGTCGAAATCTGCGTAATGAAATTAAAAAAGGGAAGAAATTCTACTTCTATGATAATGGGATACGTAACGTTTTAATCAGTAATTTTTCAAATATTGATTTAAGAAACGATAAGGGTGCTTTATGGGAGAACTATCTAATCTCAGAAAGAATTAAAAATAATCATTATCAAGCACGTTATGTTAATACCTATTTTTGGCGTACACATGACAAGGCTGAAATTGATTATATTGAAGAAACAGACGGTAATTTACATGCTTTTGAATTCAAATGGAAGGATAAAAATATACGCTTTGCAAACTCTTTTCTCCAAGCTTATCCTAATCATACCACACAAGTCATCAGTCGAACTAATTTTGAGGCATTTATAGCAGAAAATGCTTATTAGTTTCTGCCTATCGCCACCATCTCCAAAATCTCCTCTGGTTTTTCTACAAAGTGCTTTGCGCCATTGGCTTCGAGTTCTGCTTTAGGGCGAAAACCCCACAACACGCCAATAAAGTTGAGTTCTGCATTGAGGGCTGTGTTGACATCTACATTGGTGTCGCCCACAAAAACAGCATCGCTTTTTGCAACTCCTGTCATCTCAATTATCTCATTGATGATATTGGGTGCGGGTTTAACGGGTATGCCTTCGCGCTGACCTAAAACCGCTACAAATTGAATGTCGGGGAAGTATTTATGCACAATTTCGACCGTTGCTGCATGCATTTTATTGGATGCCACCGCAAGCTGATGTCCTTGTTTTTGTAGGTTTGATAGCAGTTCTGGAATCCCTTGATAGGGCTTGGTGCAGTCTTCTGCATGTTTGGAATAATACTTCAAAAATTCATGCTTCAGCATAGAAACCGCATCTTCATTCCGATGTTCCTCTGGTAATATCCGCATCATCAGCGTATTAACACCATCCCCCACAAAAAAGCGATACGCCTCGCTCTCATGCGTAGGAAAATTAAACTGCTCCAAAGCGTGATTACACGCATTTGCTAAATCCTCTATCGTGTTTAAAAGAGTTCCGTCTAAGTCGAAAATTATTAACATGAGTTTGAAAGTTTATAAAGTTTTTAAAGAAGTTGCTGGTTACTGGTTGCTGGTTACTGGTTACTGGTTGCTGGTTAGGTAGTGCAACTATTAAGCATTTGTATGTTTTTTTGTTGAGTTGTTGAGTTGTTGAGATGGGTAGGGACAAGTCGCGACTTGTCCGTACAGGAGACGAAGTCCACAATTTGTGTCGTTTTAAATTAAAAAATTTGTACATTCTTCTATTTTCTCACAACCCATTTCGTGTCTTTCTGCGTTTTTTTGTGGTTCAATTATCATTAAGTGGTTGCCATTAGTCTCATCGGTATATTAAAATTCTCTTGCGGTTATCATCCCCGTTTTAGCATTTTCTTCACTTCCTGTAAAGGCAAATCTTTCTTGATGAAATAAGCCAAAAAAATGACCATTAATACGGTTTTTAGACTGACATTGAGTATCCCATAAGGAGTTTGGATGAAGAGGCTGATGAGATATAAACCTAATGCTAATGCGGTATACAGACCTATACTTTTAAGATCGTAGCGTATAGGCATGTGTTTTTGTCCGAAATAATAGGATATCACCATCATCATTAAAAAACAAACGAAAGACGCCCATGCGGATGCCATATAACTATAGATTGGTACAAAAACAATATTGATGACGAGTGTAATGATAACTCCTACGAAGGAAAACCATGCTCCGTACATAGTCTGCTCGGTGAGTTTGTACCACAAAGAAAGGTTGAAAAATATCCCCTGGAAAATATAAGAAAACAGCACAATGGGAATGACGCGCAAACCAGACCAATAATCTTGGTGTATCAAGTATTTGAAGATATCTAAATAGAAAACCATTCCCAAGAAAATCAGCAAAGAGGCAATGATATAATACTTCATCGCATCGGCATAAGCTTCTTTGCTGTTTTTATCCTTGTGTTGCGCGAAAATGAAAGGCTCGTAGGCATATCTAAAGGCTTGCGTAAACATCATCATCACCATAGAAATTTTGAAACAAGCGGAATAAATGCCTAATTCCGAACGTGCAAATTCAGCATCTTCTATTAAAAATGGGAAGAGAATTTTATCTAAGGTTTGGTTCATAATTCCCGCTACACCCAATATCAATAAGGGAAGAGAATAGCGCAACATCTTTTTAAGCAAGTCGAAATCGAAGGAAAATTCGGCTTTGAGCACCTCTGGCACTAAGGCTAAAGTTACCACTATCGTTTGAATCACATTGGCAACAAACACGTATCCAACGCCATAATGTGGGTTGTAGAACCAGTTGATTGTATCAGGAGCGTTCTCCATCAACCACGGACAAACAACCAAGAAGAAAATATTGAAGATGATATTGGTGAAAATCATCATCAGTTTAAGGAAAGCGAATTTGATAGGGCGTGATTTAAAGCGCAAATAGGCAAAGGGTATGGAGCCGAAAGCATCCATAGCGACCACTGCGCCTAACATCGCAATGTATTCAGGATGATCAGAATAACCTAAAATATCCGCTATGGGTTGAGAAAAAACAACACATAAAATAGCAAAAAGTAGGGAGGTGAAACCCACAGAAATCAGCGTATTTCCATAGACTTTATTTGCTATTTCAGAATGTTTATTGGCAAAACGGAAAAAGCCAGTCTCCATGCCATAAGTTAGAATGACCAACAACAAAGCCGTCCAAGCATACAAATTAGCAACTACTCCGTACTCGGCAGAGCCAGTCAGCACATAAGTATAAAACGGCACTAACAGCCAGTTCAGAAACTTACCAAGTATGCTACTAACCCCGTAAATAGCCGTTTCCTTCGCTAATTTTTGCATTTGTTGCTTTGCCATATAGAATGTACTTATCGGTTATTTTCTGAATTTATCGAGTATTTTATTGATGAATTTGATTTCAGCAGAAGGCTCAAAATCTTCCTTTTGAAGATAACCTCCTTCAATCAATGCCGATGCAGCCTTTTCAAAATCCTTTTCCCAAATCTGCAATTTCACCCCGCCAAAAACATCAGCAGGATAGGTTGACTGACTTAAAATCTCATCTTTGGCGAAACACTCAATCTCGAAAGACTCCAAATAAGCCTTCACGATTTCCATTTCGGCAGAAGTCCCGAATGTCCTGATAGTGATTAGATTATCCATATAGTATGCTTAATTAATTCCTCTTTGTTTTTTCAGATGTTCGTATGCCTCATTGACGCCCCTAAACTTCTCGGTAGCTGATTTTTTGATATCCTCGCCCAAGCTTGCCACTTTGTCAGGATGGTATTTCATCGCCATTTTGCGGTAAGCTTTTTTGATTTCATCATCGGTAGCGGTAGGCTCAATTTCTAAAGCTTTATAAGCCCAATTCACGTCCTCATGCTTGATATAGGTGGCTTTCAGCGAGTCGAACTCGATGTTAGAGATATTGAAAATGAGCGCGATGCGTTGAATCACCTCCAATTCAGCAGTGTGCACCTCACCATCCGCATAAGCAATATCAAAAAGCAAACGAACAAGTTGCAGCTTGGCGGAGCGATTCATATACATATTGATTTGCCTTGCCACCTCGACCTCATTAATGTCTCGTTCCAATATCTTTTTAAGAACTTGCAGCGCATCCAACGCACCCTCTTCCCCAAAATTAGCAACCAAAAACTGCTTCACCACATTCAATTCAGAGCGAGAAACCCGACCATCCGCCTTCATCACGCAAGCCATCAGCACCAACAGACTCATCTTAAAATCAGCCTCTGTCGTCCTTTGAGAATGAGTAGTACGTTGAGTAGAACTTTGAGTAGTTGAAACGCTACTGCCGCTAAACAAGGAGCCAATCGCAAATCCAATAATAGCACCAATCGGACCGCCAAACGCCCAACCAATACCGCCACCCAACCATTTCAGAAAGTTTCCCATAAAGATTATTTTTGAATGCTTAAAAACATGCAAATATAGTCTAAAAAACTCAGTTGTTTTTATTATCTATACGATTTTTGACTTAGTTTTATTGTAGGAGTTGGGAAAAAATTGGTATGCGTCTTATTTAAGAGATTTCTCACTCGCTGCGCTTCGTTCGAAATGACAGGGTTACTGGGATGATAAATACCGCCGCCCTACTATTCTCTAAATAATGAAAAATCGTTTGGCGGCGGAGTGTAAAGCCCTCCAATGCCCACGTCTTCCCAAACGAAGCGCAGCGAGTGAGGGATCTGGTGAATGATGCAGTATGATTATTTACGTTCTTTTCCGTGTTTTTAGCATGACATTCTACTTGCTTTTTGTGAAATGATGTTGTGTAATTATTTATAAGACAACGGGTGCACCGCTCTTGTATGTTCTGAGTCATCTAACCAAACAAGATTTGTAATATGATTGTTATAAGAATTGTTATCTATATGATGAACAATATTTTTTCCTTCTGGTTGTTTTAAAAATGTTTTCGCTATAATCCTATGAAGAGGTTCGTTTACTTCTCTTACATATAAACAAATTTGATAGCCAGCACTTTTATCATCATCTGGAACAAAATTTCGTTCCTTCATAATATCCTTTTGTTTGTCAGTCAAATTTCTATATATCACACCTTTTTCAAAATCTATTTCTTTATTAAAAAAATCTTTAACAAACTCCTTTTCTCTCTCTTCTTCGCTAATTTCAGCTACATAGCCATAGTTGCTAACATAAATTTCTTTATCGTAATATTTCCACACTTCTTCGATTTGACGTAAACCCATATCACCCATATTTTCAATATGGTCAGAAGTTTCATTTGCTTCTCCTATTGTCCAATTTCTTGTAGGGATTGATACTACTTCGCCCTTATGTTTTACTTTCAAGGGCGGATTAAAATTTTGTTGTACTAGTGTTTCCATTGTATTTTGAGTTTAACGTCCATGTCCTTTATCATAGACAAATTTTAGATTTATTATCGACAAATATAATAACACTTTTCCAATTTCACCCAACATCCACTTAAAA
>CAYVWK010000109.1:0-6880 GCA_964455235.1 uncultured Paludibacter sp. | reverse complement strand
CAGATATGGATAAAGTTAAAATAACCAGTGATTTGGAATTAAAAGACAGATTAGTAGCTGTTAATCGCGTTACTAAAGTCACTAAAGGAGGTAGAACTTTTAGCTTCTCAGCTATTGTGGTTGTAGGTAACGAAGATGGTATAGTAGGCTGGGGCTTAGGTAAAGCAGGTGAGGTGACTACAGCAATTGCTAAAGGAACAGAAGCAGCAAAGAAAAACCTGATTAAAGTGCCTGTATATAAAGGTACTATTCCACATGAGCAAACTGCCAAATTTGGTGGTGCTCGCGTGCTTATCAAACCAGCATCTGAGGGTACTGGAGTTAAAGCGGGTGGTGCGATGCGTGCTGTATTGGAGAGTGTTGGTATTACTGACGTGTTGGCGAAGTCTAAAGGTTCATCCAACCCTCACAACTTAGTAAAAGCTACTATGGTGGCTCTTTCAGAACTACGTGATGCATATACTGTTGCTCAAAATAGAGGCATATCAGTAGATAAAGTGTTTAATGGATAAAATTAGAGGAACATGGCAACAATTAAAATACAACAAGTAAAAAGTAGCATTAAACGTCCTAAAAACCAAAAGCTTACATTAGAAGCTTTAGGATTGAGAAAACTAAATGCTGTTGTTGAACACGAAGCAACTCCTCAAATTTTGGGAATGGTTGAATGTGTCAAACATTTGGTAAAAATCATTGAATAATTAATCAATCATTGAATTAAGAAATATATTATACGATATGAATTTAAGTAATTTAAAACCTGCAACAGGCTCTGTTAAAACCAGAAAAAGAGTAGGGCGCGGTATAGGCTCAGGCTTAGGTAGAACTTCTGCTCGCGGTCATAAAGGAGCTCAGTCTCGTTCAGGTTATTCTCGTAAACCAGGCTTTGAAGGCGGTCAGATGCCTATTCAACGCCGCTTGCCTAAATTTGGATTTAAACCACTAAATAAAGTGGTGTACAAACCCATCAATTTGGAAGTAATCGAAACTTTAGCGCAAAGTGCCCAATTAACAAAAGTTGGTCTGAATGAACTGCGTGAGCATGGATTCATCAGCAAAAATGATAAAGTAAAAGTTTTAGCTCAAGGTACTCTAACACTTAAATTAGAGGTTGAAGCTAATGCTTTTTCTAAGTCAGCTGAAGAAGCTATCGTGGCTTTGGGCGGAACAGTAACAAAATTATAATTACAGATAAGCATCCAAAAGGATATAAATAAATAATCACATGAAAAAGCTCATAGAGACAATAAAAAATATCTGGAAGATTGAAGACTTAAGAACGCGACTCCTAACAACTATTTTGTTTGTTTTGATTTATCGTTTTGGGTCATTCATCGTTCTTCCTGGTATCGATCCTGCTGCCTTAACTGCTTTAAAAGCACAAACAAGTGGAGGCTTAATGGCTTTGCTGGATATGTTCTCGGGTGGTGCATTTGCTAATGCTTCAATTTTCGCTTTGGGTATTATGCCCTACATCTCTGCGTCAATTGCTATTCAGCTGTTGACTATCATGGTGCCTTATTTCCAAAAAATGCAGCGTGAAGGAGAAAGCGGACGTCGTAAAATGAATCAAATTACACGTTACCTAACTGTAGGTATTTTATTGTTGCAAGGTCCTTCTTATCTGATAAACTTAGGTGTTCAACTTCAACATGCAGGTTCTGCTCTGCCAGGTGGTATATGGTTTACCATAACTTCAACACTTATCCTCGCAGCAGGCTCTATGTTTGTAATGTGGTTGGGCGAACGTATCACAGATAAAGGTATAGGTAATGGTATTTCTTTCATTATCCTTATCGGTATCATTTCACGTTTCCCAGGTGCTGTCATTCAAGAATTTGCATCTCGTTTCGTTGACTCAGGTGGTGGTTTAGTGATGTTCTTACTCGAAATCCTATTCTTGATGGTGGTGATCGGTGCGTCCATTATGCTTGTACAAGGTACTCGCAGGGTGACTGTTCAATATGCTAAAAGAGTAGTTGGAAATAAACAATATGGTGGCGTTCGTCAATATATCCCATTGAAAATCAATGCGGCTGGTGTAATGCCTATCATCTTTGCCCAAGCTATCATGTTTATACCATTGTCTTTTGCTCGTTTCTCTTCAGGAGAAGGAGTGAACGCATTTACTGCGGCATTTATGAATAATGAAGGCTTCTGGTATAATCTAGTGTTTGCTACATTGATTATTTTATTCACCTATTTCTATACAGCGGTAACTATCAACCCAACCCAAATGGCTGAAGATTTAAAGCGCAATAATGGATTTATCCCAGGTTGCAAGCCAGGTAAAAATACAGCTGAATTCTTAGACGAAATCATGTCTCGTATTACCCTACCAGGTTCTATCTTCTTAGCTATTGTGGCTATTTTGCCTGCTTTTGCAAGCCTGATGGGAATTACCAGAGGTTTTGCTCAATTCTTTGGTGGAACTTCACTCTTGATTTTAGTGGGTGTGGTATTAGATACTCTGCAACAAATTGAAAGTCATCTTTTGATGCGTCATTATGATGGGTTGTTGAAATCAGGTAGAATAAAAGGTCGCACAGGTAACATGTCGGCATACTAAATTCAAGCAGATGGTTTATCTAAAGACAGACGAAGAAATTGAATTACTCCGAATTAGTAATCAGATAGTGTCTAAAACCCTTGCGGAAATGGCCAAAATGATTGCTCCAGGAGTTACTACGGAAGATTTAGATAAAAGAGCTGAAGAATTTATTAGAGATCACGGTGCGGTTCCAGGTTTTTTAGGTTATGGAGGTTTTCCAAAATCTATATGCACTTCAGTTAACGAACAAGTGGTGCACGGAATCCCATCAAAAAAAGCAGTTTTAAAAGAGGGAGATATCGTTTCAGTTGATTGCGGAGCCTATATAAATGGATATCATGGAGATAGCGCTTATACTTTTGCAGTCGGTGAGGTGAAACCTGAGGTTTTAGAATTGTTAGAGACAACAAAAAAGTCACTTTATTTAGGTATAGAACAAGCAGTTGAAGGTAAACGACTTGGTGATGTTGGTCACGCTATTCAATCTTATTGTGAATCAAAAGGGTATTCAGTAGTTCGTGAGATGATAGGCCACGGAGTGGGAAAGAGTCTGCACGAATCACCAGAAGTACCTAATTATGGCAGAAGAGGTAATGGCATTATGTTGAAGTCGGGGATGACAATTGCAATTGAACCCATGATTAATATGGGAAAACGTCATATTATTTTTGAAGATGATGGTTGGACAACGCGTACTGCTGATTTTAAACCTTCAGCGCATTTCGAACACTCAGTTGCAATAAGGAAAGGGAAAGCAGATATATTATCAACATTTGAATATATTGAAGAAGTTTTAGGTATTAAAATATAATTTATGGCTAAACAAAGAGCAATAGAACAAGACGGCATTATCATCGAAGCTTTATCCAACGCTATGTTTCGCGTGGAATTAGAAAATGGTCACGTGATAACAGCACATATTTCTGGAAAGATGCGTATGCACTATATTAAAATCTTACCAGGAGATAAAGTGAAAGTTGAGATGTCTCCTTATGACTTATCCAAGGGAAGAATATCATTTAGATATAAATAATTTCCTTAGATAATTGAATTAAAAAGAATAAAGAGAAACGAATTTAATTTCATTGAAAGATCGATAAGATCATTAAAAAATAAAACTCATGAAAGTAAGAGCTTCAGTAAAAAAGCGCAGCGATGATTGCAAAATTGTTCGCAGAAAAGGACGCTTGTATGTTATTAACAAAAAGAACCCTAAGTTTAAACAACGTCAGGGTTGAGTAATTTTTATTTTACAAAATCATAGTTTATGGCTATAAGAATAGTTGGAGTAGATTTACCCCAGAATAAGAGAGGGGAAGTTGGATTGACTTATATCTACGGAATAGGTCGCAGTAGTGCAAAAAAGATTTTAGAAGAAGCAGGTGTTGATATCAACATTAAAGTTAAAGACTGGACTGACGACCAAGCTGCTAAAATCCGTGAAATCATTGGAGCAAATTACAAAGTAGAAGGTGATTTGCGTTCAGAGGTACAACTAAACATTAAGCGTTTGATGGATATTGGTTGTTATCGTGGTGTACGTCATCGTATTGGACTTCCTTTAAGAGGACAAAGTACCAAGAATAACGCCCGTACTAAAAAAGGTAGAAAGAAAACAGTTGCAAATAAGAAAAAAGCAACTAAATAATGTTTAATCAGCGAATTTTAGATAAGCAAATAATATTATAATAATATGGCAAAGAAAACAGTATCAGCCAAAAAAAGAGTGGTAAAAGTTGATGGAGTAGGACAATTACATGTTCATTCTTCTTTCAATAATGTTATCGTGACTCTTACCAATGGTGACGGTCAAGTTATTTCATGGTCATCAGCTGGTAAAATGGGCTTCCGTGGCTCAAAGAAAAATACACCTTACGCAGCTCAAATGGCAGCACAAGATTGCGCAAAAGTTGCGTTTGATTTAGGCCTTCGCAAAGTGAAAGCCTATGTTAAAGGTCCAGGTAATGGTCGTGAATCAGCTATTCGTACCGTACATGGTGCAGGAATAGAAGTTACTGAAATTGTAGACGTAACTCCACTACCACACAATGGTTGTCGCCCTCCAAAAAGACGTAGGGTATAAGCTAGTAAGCTTACAAATAATCTAAAAATAGAAAAAGGTTTATTCATCACATCAACTAATTGTGTTTGGTTGTGTTTTAACCTCTCTACAACCGCGGCTGTAACTGGTTGTTGATGAAAAAGAATGGACTTTGAAATTAAAGTTTAAAATAATATTTTCTAACAATGGCAAGATATATTGGACCAAAATCAAAAATTGCACGTAAGTTTGGAGAGCCTATTTTTGGGCCAGACAAAGTACTAGCAAAGAAAAACTATCCTCCTGGACAGCACGGGAATAACCGTCGTAGGAAAACCTCGGAATATGGTATTCAGCTTCGCGAAAAACAAAAAGCGAAATATACCTATGGAGTATTGGAAAAACAATTCCGTAGAATGTATGAGAAAGCACAAAGGAATCCTGGTGTAACAGGGGTTATTTTGCTTCAACTTTTGGAAACTCGTCTGGATAATATCGTATATCGTTTAGGATTTGCTCCTACACGAGCTGGTGCTCGTCAATTGGTAGGTCATAAACATATTACCGTTGATGGTAAAGTGGTAAATATCCCTTCTTATCAAGTTCGCCCTGGACAAGTAGTGGCAGTTCGTGAAAAAGATAAATCTATGAGTGTGATACTTGACTCTTTGAATGCTTTCAATCACTCTAAATATCCTTGGATTGAGTGGAATGAGTCAGCTATGGCAGGAACATTAATCCATGTTCCAGAGCGTGATGATATTCCAGAAAATATCAAAGAACAATTAATCGTTGAGTTGTACTCTAAATAATAAGTAAATCATGTCGATATTAGCATTTCAAAAACCCGATAAAGTAATCATGTTGGAAGCCAACGATTTTCATGGATCATTTGAATTTCGTCCGCTAGAACCTGGTTACGGTATTACCATTGGTAATGCGTTGCGTCGAATTCTCCTTTCTTCTTTGGAAGGTTTTGCAATCACAGCAATCAGAATTGAAGGCGTTGATCATGAGTATTCCACTATTCCCGGTGTAATAGATGATGTAACTAATATCATTTTAAATCTTAAACAAGTACGATTCAAGCAAGTTGTTGAAGATATTGAACAGGAAAAGATTACCGTAAATATTGCAAATGCTACTCAATTTAAAGCTGGCGATATAGGTAAGTTCTTTACAGGTTTCGAAGTGCTGAACCCCGATCTTGTTATTTGCGAGATGGATGCTTCAGCAAATTTTCAAATTGATATAACTGTGAGCAAAGGTAGAGGTTATCTGCCTGCTGATGAGAGTAAAAACCCTTCTGGCGAATTGAACTTAATTCCTATAGATGCTATCTTTACTCCTATCAAAAATGTGAAGTATAAAGTAGAAAATTTCCGTGTAGAACAGGTTACTGATTACGAAAAATTAGTGATTGAAATTGATACAGATGGCTCTATTCATCCAAAAGATGCATTGAAAGAAGCCGCTAAAATACTTATCCATCACTTTATGTTATTCTCTGATGAGAAAATTTCAATCGAAACTCCTGAAAATGAATTAGAAGATAATTTTGATGAAGAATATTTGCACATGCGCCAGTTACTCAAAACTAAATTGAGCGAGTTGGAGCTATCTGTGCGTGCATTGAATTGCCTTAAAGCAGCTGATGTAGAGACTTTAGGTCAACTTGCAACTTATCATCGTCATGATCTTTTGAAGTTCCGTAACTTCGGAAAAAAATCATTAGCAGAATTAGAAGAAAAATTGGAGGAAATGAATTTGTCGTTCGGTATGGATATCTCCAAATACAAATTAGATAAAGAATAAAGGAAATGAGACATAATAAGAAATTTAATCATTTAAGTCGTAAGGCGGCTCATAGAAAATCCATGTTAGCGAACATGTCTATTTCATTGATAATGCATAAAAGAATTTCAACTACATTAGCTAAAGCTAAAGCTTTACAAGTTTATGTTGAACCTTTATTGACAAAGTCAAAGGAAGATACTACAAATTCTCGCCGTCAGGTTTTTCGCCACCTTCAAAATAAAGAAGCTGTTACAGAGTTATTCCAAAACGTTTCTCAAAAAATTGCTGACCGTCCAGGAGGTTACACACGTATCCTTAGAACAGGTTTCAGATTAGGTGATAATGCAGAGATGTGTATTATCGAATTGGTTGACTACAACGAAAATATGTTGAAAGAAAAAACCAAGAAGAAAGCAACTCGTACACGCCGTTCAGCTGTTAAGAAAACAGAAGAAACTGCTCCTGTAGCAGAGAAAGCTCCTAAAGCAGTT
>CAYVWK010000108.1:0-7005 GCA_964455235.1 uncultured Paludibacter sp. | reverse complement strand
ACACAAACTCCTCATTCTCGATTTCGGTTCGCCTGACACCCAGCAAATTTGCAGAAGGGTGCGCGAATTAAAAGTGTACTGCGAAATAGTACCTTACAACAAGTTCCCTGCTGATACAAAAAGCGTTAAGGGAGTCATTCTTTCGGATAGTCCGATTGCGATAGACGATCCGAAAGCTTTGAAAGCAGATTTAACGCCTATTCTACAAGCATTTCCTGTGCTTGGCATTGGCTATGGTGCACAATTATTAGAAAACTACCAACATGTAGAATCATCACATGCGCGCGTAGCTGAATTAGATGCAGCTATTTTCAAAACAGAAGCAGGCATTCAGGCTCTAGATAAGTTTGTGGATACCTGTACATGTGATCGTGACTGGTCACCCGCTGCTTTTATTGATGCTACAGTCCAAGAACTGAAAGCAACCCTGCAAAACGACAAGGTGGTGTTGGGTCTATCAGGTGGCGTGGATTCATCGGTGACAGCGGTTTTGTTGCACAAAGCCATCGGAAAAAACCTCACCTGTATCTTTGTAGATCATGGGTTGTTGCGCAAAAATGAGTTTGAATCTGTATTGAAAGATTATGAGCATTTAGGCCTCAATGTGATAGGCGTAAATGCACAAGACTATTTTTACGAGCTACTGAAAGGGATAGCTAATCCCGAGCAAAAACGCAAAATTATCGGTTCAGCTTTTATTGATATTTTTGATAAAGAAGCACATAAAATAGAGGGTGTAAAATGGTTGGCTCAAGGCACTATTTATCCTGATATTATCGAATCTGTGAACGTATTAGGTGGTATGATTAAATCCCACCATAATGTAGGTGGTTTGCCTGAAAAGATGCAGTTACAATTATGTGAACCACTGAAATTATTATTTAAAGATGAAGTCAGAAAAGTCGGTTTAGAACTAGGTATGATGCGCCATTTAATCAACCGCCATCCCTTTCCTGGACCAGGACTTGGCATTCGTATTTTAGGAGATATCACCAAAGAAAAAGTGCATATACTTCAAGAAGCTGACGCTATCTTCATCAATGCATTGAAAGACTGGAACCTATACAGTAGGGTATGGCAAGCAGGTGTGATGCTGCTACCCGTACAATCTGTAGGCGTAACGGATAATGAGCGTACCTACGAAAGCACAGTTGCTTTACGTGCTGTTACCTCTATTGATGCGACCTCTGCAGATTGGGCTCATCTTCCATACGAGTTCCTCGACTTAGTCGCACAAAAAATCATGACGCAAGTCAAAGGCATTAACCGCGTGGTGTACGACATCAGCTCAAAACCACCTGCAACCATAGAGTGGGAGTAAAGTTGATTTACTTATGATAGATACACACGCACATATATACGACCAAGCATTTGATGCAGACAGAACTGCTGTTGTAGAAAGAGCAATAGCGGCAGGTGTACAGAAAATCATTTTACCTAATATTGATGGAAGTACGATAGAGGGAATGCTGGCATTGGAAGCAAGCTACCCAGGGATATGTTATGCTGCAATCGGATTACACCCCACATCTGTAAAAGAAAATTACCAAGACGAATTAGCCTTGGTGGAAGCTGAATTAAAACGCAGAAAATACATTGCTGTAGGTGAAATCGGCATTGACTTGTATTGGGATAGCACATTTCAGAAGGAACAGATTATCGCCTTTCAGCAACAAGTAGAATGGGCTTTAGATTATAACTTACCTATTATCATTCATTTGCGGAACTCTCATCAAGAGGTAATGCAAGCCCTTCAGCCTTATAAAAACAAAGGTTTGAAAGGCGTATTTCATAGTTTTGGTGGTAGTATAAAAGAAGCCCACGACATACTCAATTTTGGTGGTTTTTTTATAGGAATCAACGGGGTTGTTACTTTCAAAAATGCTAATTTAGGTGATGTATTGAAACAGGTGGAATTGAAGCATCTCTTACTAGAAACCGATGCACCTTATTTAACACCTGTTCCTTTCAGAGGAAAAAGAAACGAGAGTGCTTATATCATCCATGTAGCACAAAAATTAGCCGAGATATACAATATTAATATCGATGAAGTCATTGCGCAAACCACTCAAAATGCTCAAAGTCTTTTTCAGCTAGGTAATCTCGACCAAGAAAGGTTTTAAATCTTAGAAACCATACAGTTGTATTTCATTTTTTAGATTTAAGATAAAGTCGGCACTTTATCCGTAAAATATTCGGTTTAAGGGCAGAATTTCCCCTATTTTGATTTGTATGTCATAAATTTTTGCTAACTTGCGCCGCTAAATTGGAGAGGTGCTCGAGTGGTTGAAGAGGTGCGCCTGGAAAGCGTATATACGGCAACGTATCGAGAGTTCGAATCTCTTCCTCTCCGCACTGAGAATCAGGAGATTAATTAATAATTCAAATAAAAAAACAAAAACAAAAGTAAAATGAAAAAGGTATTTGCAATTTTCTCAATCGTGGCAATATTCACTTTGGGTATTACAATTAACGTAAACGCACAAGAACCTGCTGTAGATGCGACAGAAGTTACGGAAGAAACTGTGGTTACAGAAGAGGTAGTAGAAGCTCCAGCAACTGAGGTTGTAGAAGAGCAAGGTATGCATAAAGCATTAAAACAAAAGTTTATTGAAGGAGATGCTCTGTGGATGGCTCCTATCGCATTTGCTTTAATCCTTGGTTTAGCTTTAAGTATTGAAAGAATTATTTACTTAAGCTTATCTTCTACTAACACTAAAAAGCTTTTAGCTAATATCGACGAAGCTTGGGCAAAAGATGGCGTTGGTGCAGCAATGGAAGTGTGCCGTAACACGCGCGGACCAGTAGCTTCTATTTTCTATCAAGGTCTATCTCGTATAGATGAAGGCATTGACGTAGTAGAAAAATCAGTAGCTTCTTATGGTGGTGTTCAGTTAGGTTTACTTGAAAAGAACCTTACATGGATTTCTCTTTTCATCGCTCTTTCACCATCTTTAGGTTTCTTGGGTACAGTTATCGGTATGATTCAAGCATTCGATAAAATTCAACAAGTGGGTGATATCTCTGCAACTGTTGTAGCAGGTGGTATTAAAGTAGCTCTTCTTACTACTGTATTCGGTTTGATTGTAGCCATGATTCTTCAAGTATTCTACAACTATATTCTAACACTTATTGAAGGTTTAACCAATGATATGGAAGACTCTTCAATCTCTTTGTTAGATATTATTGTAAAACATTCAAAATAAAAACAGACAATGAATAAATTAATCAAAATAACAGGCTTATCCTTATTGGTTGCTTCTTTCTTGCTTTTAATCGCATTTTTTGCGACTATTGGTCAAGGAACAGGCACTTTAGATAGTGCTGCAGGAGAGGCTATGCATGTGCCTCTTTTAACAGACACTGTATTGTATTGGAGCTATATATTGTTTGTAATTGCTATTGTTCTAACCATCGCATTCGCATTATATAAGTTCGTAAAATCATTGATTAGCAACCCAAAATCAGCATTAAAAACTTTGATTCCATTAGTGATTTTTGCTGGTATTTTCATCGTATCATACTTATTAGGTAGTGGTGAAAAAATGTCCATTATTGGATATGAGGGTACTCAAAACGTAGGCTTCTGGGCACAAGTAACAGATATGTTTATCTATACTACATATACTTTACTTGTTATTATTGTTGTTGCAATAGTAGGCTCAAAAGTATATACGTCCCTTAAGTGATAATCTAATTTATAAAAGCATAAAAAACAATGTCAAGAAAATTAAGTGAAATAAATTCCAGCTCGATGGCGGACATTTCGTTCTTGCTGTTAATTTTCTTCCTTGTAACAACATCTATGGATATCAGTACTGGGTTGACTAGGCGCTTGCCTCCTCCCCTACCACCTGATCAAAAACCACAAGATGTGGACATCAAAAGAAGAAATATCTTCGTTGTGAAAATCAATAGCTTAAATCAGCTATTAGTTCAAGGCGAAGAGATGAACATACACGGACTGAAAGAGAAAGCTAAAGAGTTTATCAAAAACGAAGGTAACAGATCTCACCTACCTGAGAAACATGTTGAAGAATTTTCAACTTTAGGTATAGTAGAGTATACGCGCGATCATGTCATATCTGTACAGAATGACGTGGACACTGAATATCAAGCATATATTGATGTGCAAAATGAATTGGTGGCTGCATATAATGAACTGCGTAACGAACTATCCATGGACAAATTCGGGAAACAATTCGAGGAGTTAGAAGAGAAACAGCAAAAAGATATTCAAAAGGTTTATCCTCAAAAAATATCCGAAGCTGAACCTAAAAATTATGGAGGATCGAACTAATGGCAGCAATTAGAAGAGAAGAAAAAAGAAGTACACCGCAACTTAGTACTTCATCTTTACCAGACATTATCTTTATGTTGCTATTCTTCTTTATGGCGGTAACAACCATGAAAGAAGTAACCTATAAAGTGCGAATCCTTCCTCCAACAGCTTCTGAAATTCAGAAATTGGAGAATAAATCTTTAGTTCGTTATATTTATATCGGTGAGCCACAAAGAGAGTTTCATGCTCAATATGGTACCGCTACTCGTATTCAGCTTAACGACCAGTTTGCTGATGTATCTGAAATTGAAAGCTTCGTTACTATGGAGCGTTCGGCAATGAAAGAGGAGGATCAAAACTTGATGACTGTCTCTATCAAAGCAGATAAACACACGAAGATGGGTATTATCACGGATGTAAAACAGGCCCTGCGTCGGGCGTATGCACTGAGAATCAACTATCAGGCATCGCAACGACAAGCATTCTAGAATTAACAAATACCAAATATATAATATAGCCATAATCGAAACGTGATTATGGCTATATTAATTTAAAATACATACTCTTATGATTAGAAAAAATATTTTTATTACTCTATTAATCTGCATTACAATGTTGGCAAATGCTCAAATAGTCGGCGACTGGAAAGGCGCAATTAATGTTCAGGGGATGGAATTGGAAATGATTTTCCATATTACGGATACTGATGGTGAACTAACTACCACTTTAGATATCCCTCTGCAAGGTGCTGCTGGGATTCCTGTGGATAAAACTGAAATCGAAAATAACCAATTAGTGCTGCACATGAATATGCTGCAAGCTAAATTTTCAGGGACTTTAGTGAATGACAATACCCTCGAAGGGAACTTTGAGCAAATGGGGATGGCACTTCCATTGGTTCTAAATAAGTTTGAACATAAACTGCCTGGCAATACGGCTTTGGTTACCTCTGATGAGGAGTTGATGAAATTGGCGGCTAAGGATGTTGGCAACTATAAATACAAAGTGGAAGATTATTTCTCTCGCCCAAAAGCTAGCGCATTCCAGCTTTCTCCTGATGGGAAATATATGTCGTACCGCGAAAAAGAAGATGGTACTACGAAACGCCATATTTATGTAAAAGAGCTGGCTACCAACAAAGTAACCCGCATTCTTGAGGAAGGAGATGAACTTATCCGCGGCTATTTCTGGAAAAATAATGAACGTATTCTGTATATGCTCGATCAAGGTGGTAATGAACAATACCATATCCACGCAGTGAATATTGACGGTAGCAACAATGTTGATTTGACACCTTTTGAAGATGTGCAAGCCAATGTTATCAGCATCTTAAAAGACCAAAACGACCATGTTATTGTTCAGATGAATAAGAATAACAAGCAAGTGTTTGAGCCTTACAAACTGAATATCGTAAATGGCGAATTAGAGCAACTATATGAAAATACCGATATACAAAATCCTATTCAAGGGTATGATTTTGATAAGGATGGTAACCTACGCGGTTATAGCCGCTTGGTGAATGGTGTTGAATCAGAGCAATGGTATAAAGACTTATCAACCAATGAATTCCGTTTGGTAAAAAGTATGAAATGGTATGATACTTTTGCTATAGTAGGTTTCAATTATGCTAGCAAAAATCCTGATCAAGCTTATGTTGCAACCAATTTAGACAGCGATAAAGCACGTATCGTTCTGTATGATTTCAAAAAGGATAAGATTGTTAAGGAGGTATTTTCAAACAAAGAATTTGATGCTACAAGCATGAGCCGCAGTCGCAAGCGTAATTACGAAATTGATTATTTTGCTTATGAAGGAGAGAAATACACCGTTAAACCTGTGAGCAAATTCTACAAAGCATTTACGAAGCAAATGCAGAAAGCCTTCCCAAACAAAGAGTTTTATATAGTTGATTCTGATGATGATGAGAACACATTATTGGTATTACTGCAAAGTGATAAGCTTTATGGCACTTACTATCAGTATGATAATAAAACCAAGCAATTCTCATTATTGTATGATTTGATGCCTCAGTTGAAAGAGGAAGATATGGCTGAAATGCGTCCAATTAAGTTTAAAAGTCGCGATGGTTACACCATTCATGGTTATGTAACTCTACCTAAGGCAGCACTAGAAGGAAAAAAAGTTCCTATGGTAGTAAACCCTCATGGTGGACCGCAAGGTGTGCGTGATAGCTGGGGTTTCAATCCTGAAACACAGTTGTTTGCGAGTCGCGGTTATGCTACTTTGCAAGTGAACTTCCGTATATCTGGTGGTTATGGCAAGGAGTTTCTGAAAGCCGGTTTCAAGCAAGTAGGACGTGCCTGTATGGATGATGTAGAAGATGGTGTACAATACATGCTGTCTACAGGAATGATAGATGCGGATAAAATTGCGATTTACGGTGCTTCTCATGGTGGTTATGCTACGCTGATGGGCTTGGTAAAAACTCCTGATTTATATACTTGTGGCGTTGATTATGTAGGTGTTTCTAACATCTTCACCTTTATGAATTCCATCCCTGAATACTGGAAACCTTATTTGGATATGTTGAAGGAAATTTGGTATGATGTGAATGACCCAGAGGAAGAAGTGATTGCTCGTGAGGTTTCTCCAGCCTATCATATTGATAAAATCAAAGCTCCATTATTTGTGGTGCAAGGAGCAAACGACCCACGCGTAAACATCAACGAGAGCGACCAGATAGTAGAGCAGCTCCGCGCTAA
>CAYVWK010000107.1:0-7022 GCA_964455235.1 uncultured Paludibacter sp. | reverse complement strand
TTTATGAAATGTAATTAGTAGCATCTGACTCTCCCGATACATCGGGACAGGGGGTATATACTGGCTCAATCCAGTTGGCCATGATTAATATTCAAGCACTTGCAGATAAATCCATACTGTAGGTGCTTGTTTTGTATTGAAGCAAAATGAAAAAAGAAGAAGTGTTTGTATTTAAATTTGTTTGTTTGTATGATAGGAGCCTATATTTTACACAGTAAAACTCTTGGAAAATTTTACACAGGAGTAACTCAAGATGGAGTTGAAAACAGAATTCAAAAACATAATAGCCACTATTACGGCAAAAGATGTTTTACATCAAAAGCCTCCGACTGGGAATTAATATTATTTATTCCTGCTAAAGATTTTGCACATGCAGTAAGAATAGAGCGTAAAATCAAATCAATGAAGTCGGCAGCATTTATTCGTAAACTAACTTCAAATAAAGATATTTTATTCACGTTGGTTAGTAGCACCTGACTCTCCCGACACATCGGGACAGGGGGTCACTGGTTCAAGTCCAGTTGGGCCCACATTAAACACTCTGAAAGCAGAGTGTTTTTTAATTTAACATTACATCTACTGCCTGCGTCATGGAGTAAAAAGCTTCATGAGGGTTGAGATCGGAAAACATGACAGACAATAGAGAATGCGAGCATAAATCAGTGTATTGGATAGCGTGCTCTAGGTTATCAATAAATATTCTTTCAAAATCTGATGCATTATTATCATATAAATAACTGATTCTGAAGCGTAAAGTTCCATCATTCATATTCAGTTCCCAACAACCATACGATAGATTATTATTCAATAACGCAATGTAAATTGCAATACTATTGCGCTTATTGATGGGCACTTTCACTGGAAAAATCGCATAAATATACATCATCTTATTGTCTATATACGAGTTTTCAATTATGAAATCCGTATTGCAAGTTTGCAGATTAAACTTGATAAGATAGGATGTCTTCGCAGGATTATCCTCCAAACAATGATAAATAAAATGCTTCTGATCGAAAATAGTCGTCAAACAGTTTGTTTTCATATTTTAGGTAATTTTTAAAGGGGTTTTCTGTGGGTTAATCTATAAACAATTTTTTATACATTTCTCGAACTAAGTCTGATTTCGGACCTTTATGTCCCTTAAACAACGCTCGGGATACAGTTTTACGACTACAATCACAAAGCTTGGCTAATTCAGAAATATAGCCATGTGGGGGCGGATTATTCAAAAGTTTATCAGCTTCGGTCATCTTCAATAAACAAATAAAAAATTTACAGCTGTAGCTAAATAGAATAGTTACAAAAATATTTTATACTTTTGCAATGTCCCATATGGGACATTTGTATTTTATATCCTGCAAATATAGTAGCTTATTTTCTATTATGCAAGATTTTAATTAAAAACATCTCAATATAACACATTAATGTCTTCTTCTAAATCCATACGAGCAAGAGTAGTTGATTATCTTGATTATAAAGGCCTATCAAGATATCGATTCTATAAAGATACTGGATTTTCAAATGGATTTCTAGATAAATATGGAGGCATTACCAGCGACAATTGCGAGAAAATATGCTATGTTTATCCTGATTTAAACCCTGAGTGGTTATTGACTGGAAGAGGAGATATGCTGCGTCCTTCTTATACGAGTACCTATATTGAAGAACTAAAAACTAAATCAAAAGATGTTTTAATTCAAGATATTATCAATTTATCCGCTGAAAAACATTTTTTACAACAAGAAGTCATGGATTTACTCTCACGCTTGGCTATGTACGAATCGCCTCTGAATATTGCGGCTGATTCTCAACAAGAATAAGCCATTTGCCATTTCAATAAAAGTATTACCTTTGCAGCCGTTTCCGTGGCAAAATACGGAACGTGTGCTTGATAAACCACGTAAAAAACAAGAAAATGAAAAAAAACGTATCGCTTATCTACATGTTGGCAGGTGTGGTCTTCACCGTATGCTTAATTATCGCCAACCTCATCGCTCAAAAAACCATTACAGTGTTTGGATTAAGTGCCACCGCAGCTCTGTTGGTTTTTCCTATCTCTTATATTGTCAATGACTTAATTGCTGAGGTCTGGGGTTTCAAAAAAGCTCGATTCATCATTTGGCTAGGTTTTATTTTGAACTTTTTTGTGGTGATAATCTTCCAACTAAGCATTATCATTCCTGCAAATGATTTTTACCCTCATCAAGATGCTTTTGCGCAGGTCTTAGGTTCGACGCTCAGGCTTACTGCCGCTAGCTTTGTGGCTTTTTTACTGGGCTCATTCGTGAATGCTTATGTGATGAGTCGCATGAAAATCTTGCAAAAAGGCAAAGGATTTTCAATACGTGCCATCGTTTCAACTTTAGCAGGCGAACTAATTGATTCGCTATTTTTCTTTACCATCGCTTTTGCAGGCTTGATGCCTTTTGAAAATGTTTTACAACTGACTTTCCATATTGCACTTTTAAAAACCGCCTATGAAATCATCGTTTTACCCCTAACAAACTACTTGGTAAAACGCATTAAAAAGATAGAAGGTGTAGATGTGTATGATGTAGATATCAGCTATAATCCATTCAAAATAAAGGATTTATAATAGTTATTTGCGTTTTTTCATTGCCAGCATAGCATCACCTATCAACACTGGAATAATTACATTGATTAGCCACAAACTGATGCTTGCAAGCATAATTCCTGCTGTGTTTTCTGAAAATTTACAGAAGACAAATACAGCCCACGAACTTCTTACAAGAGCTTCTGAAACAGCTATGGAAGGGGTGATAGTTATCAACAAATAATTAGTTGTGATACCAATAATAGCTTGACTTACAGACAAATCAACATCAAAAAAAACAAGTAAGCAATAAAGCTGCAAACCAAAAACAGCATACCTCACAATCGACCAAAAAGTAATAAGCAGTAAATCTTTAAATTGAAAATGAGTCAGCGCACTGATATAAGGCTGAATAATCGGATGCTTGATTTTACCAGCAAGTCTTGGTAGATAAAACAAAAGAAACAAGAGTAATGCGATGATTATCAACACTAAAGAAATATAACTTCTGTGATTTATCTCGGTTTCTTCTCTTAAAAAAAACAAAATAGCAAACGGAATACTTGGTAATATGATGGCAATATTTTGAGTGATACCTGCAATTGCCCCTAAACTCACGGCCTTCTTTTGATTCTTTTTTTGTAGATAATTTAGTTTACCGATTATATCCCCGACTCTATTGGGTGTTACAAAACCTGTTGAAATACCTGCTAAAACAGACTTAAATGCAGAAATTATAGAGGAATTCTCCAATGACGCTACTATTTTTTTCCATTTGATGGATTCAAAAAGTAGATTGAGAGGGAGTAAGACCAAAGCCAATAATAACCACCAAAAATCACTGATACTCTTTGATTTAGCTAGTTGAAAAAGTGTTTGATACTCTTTAAAGTTTATCAACACATACATCAGATAAGCAACAGAAGCAAGTAAAACTACCCAAGTAAGGTAATCTAAAACTGTATATTTATGTGTTTTTTTCATGTGATATTCATACTGCATTGGTTTGCAGTTTCATTAAGCATCCATAGATTCCAAAACCTCTAACAAAACTATAGCGTGGTTTATTTTCGGATCTTTAGCAGCATAAAGCAAGGTCAAGTTGTTCGACTCGGCTATGGTTATCAATCTTTTTAATTCATCCTGATAGGAAGTTAATTCAGCTTTATATAGATCTGAAAACTCTTGAAAACGCTCAGCTTGATGGTCGAACCACTTCCGCAATTCAACAGAAGGGGTAATGGTTTTATTCCATTCATCAAGCGCAGCAAACTCTTTCCTGACACCTCTTGGCCAGAGTCTATCGACCAAAATCCTATACCCATCATCGGGAGTTGGTTGCTCGTATATTCGTTTGATTTTTATCATAACTATTTGAATGTAAATTTCTTTTGAAGCAAAAAACTAATCAGTACAGTTACCAATGTAATAAGCATTTTTGATGGCGTTGGGAACCATCCTACTATATCTACAAACAATTTTAAACCAAAATAGTTGATTAACAAGTTCAGGATCACCACTATACCATAGCGAACCATCTGCACCTTCCCTTTCAATGTAGAAAGCGTAAAGGTAACGTATTTTTGCAATAAAAAACCCGTTAAAAAGCTGATAGGGAAGGATAAAGCTAAAGCTGCTATGTGCGGACTCAAGGTAATAAAGCCCAAATGAAGCATCTCTTTTTTCAGTATAAAATGAAAAGCCACAAAGTACAAAACCCAATCAAACACAACATTGAATGTCCCAACTACCCCGTATCGAAAGAACTCTTTAGGGAAAAACCTCTGAAAGGGAGGGTAAAAAAACTCAATAAATTGGCGAATTTTCGAACCTATTTTAGCTAAAACTCCATGCATATACCGTATTTTAGTGCAATTTTCCTTACTTTTGCGGACTATATAATTGAAATGGCAAATGTAGTGAAATAATGTAGATAATGAGACTAATATGCCGATGTGCCAATAAGAATAATGTGAATAATGTGCTAATGTGGCAATGAGGATAATGAGGCTAATGATTGTTGAATTATAGAATGCGCCGTACTGAGCGAAATCGAAGTATTGAACTGATATTGATTGCTCATTAATCATTAATCATTAACAATTAACCATTAGTCTTATTGGCACATCGGCACATTGGCACATCGGCACATCAAACAAAAAAACATGGAAGTTAGAGCAAAAAAACATCTTGGTCAGCATTTTTTAAAAGACTTATCTATTGCACAGAAAATAGCTGATAGTCTGCTTCTTACAGAGAAATCTACTGTATTAGAAATTGGACCTGGAACGGGTGTTTTGACTGAATTTTTACTAGAAAACCCTTTAATTGATTTATTTGCTGTGGACGTGGATAGTGAATCTGTGGTTTATTTACAGCAACATTTTAGGGATTTGAAAGTAGAAGAGGCTGATTTTTTAAAGATGAATTTGCAGGAAAATTTTCCTCAAAACTTGCATATCATTGGTAATTTTCCTTATAATATTTCCTCTCAGATATTCTTTAAAGTACTAGAAAACAGAGATTTAGTTTCGCAAGTTGTTTGCATGATACAAAAAGAAGTTGCCGAGCGCATGGCAGCTGTTCATGGCAATAAAACCTACGGTATTTTATCCGTTTTGATGCAAGCTTTTTACAAAATTGAATATCTTTTTACGGTACACGAGCATGTATTCGACCCACCACCCAAGGTGAAATCTGCGGTTATTCGTCTGACACGCAATAATGTAGAAAGTTTGGGTTGTGATGAGAAACTCTTCAAGACGGTTGTCAAGACGGCCTTTAATCAGCGACGCAAAACCATGCGCAATTCGCTAAAACCTATCATAGAAAAAGGTCATCCACTTTTCGCTGATGCAATATTTGATAAAAGGCCTGAACAATTGGATGTGCAGACCTTTATCAAGTTGACTAATATGATAGACGAGGCAACCAAGCCTCACTAGTTTATTCCTCCCAATTATCACTACGGAAAGAAGATACAGGTAAGTCACCCATACCAAACAAATCGCCTACTACGAAATTCTCAAAAGCATAACGAACAGCCACAGGATTAGGCACAAACTCACTGGTTAACACCAATTTGGTACGTTGAGCTTTCACTTTAGCAGGATGGAAGACCTTATCTTCACCTGCCAATTTAAAATTAACAGACTCTTCTGATTTCAAATAAATACCCATAGGAGCTTTTGAAAAATTGATTGTAACCTCATTCCCTTTTACTTCAATATTCTTATACTCAGGACTTTCACTCACAATCCCTCCTATGTTATAGGATTTATTCAAGGCAAGAAATGCCAAACGCTCTCCAGCCTCACGTTTTTTAGCAGGATGAATACAATCCTTTTCACCTACATCCATCAAAACAGCCATATGCGTATTAGCATCTTGTTGAGCTGTTTTCAACTGTGCTTCACGGAGAAAAGCTGAGTTATCGGTACTGTATTCATAAGGAGCGATCTGACAAATATAGAAAGGAAACGGATTTTCCTGTCCCCAAACTTTTCTCCAACCATCAGCCATATTTTTATATAAAACAGGATAGTCTTGATACCTTGATCGATTCGATTCTCCTTGATACCAAATCACACCTTTAATACCATATCCAACCAGTGGATGTATCATACCTTGATACAATACACTAGGTTTCTGGTGAGCACCTTTCAAGTTATCCAAGCTTTCGGGTAGTTTTTTCTCTGGAAAATCCTTCAACATATCTTGACTCATCCATGCTTCAATTGTTGAACCGCCCCAAGCTGAACAAATCAAACCTACGGGCACATTCAAACTTTCTTGCAACATTCTTCCAAAGTAATAAGCAGTCGCACTGAAATTACTAACACTCACAGGCAGAGCTTCTTCCCAGCGACCACCAACATCAGTTTCATTATCAAGTGACAATTTTCTACTTACTTTAAACAGACGTAATTGAGAGTTTTCGCTCTTCAAAATATCCGTATTTCCATTCTCAATTGGCTGACCACTAAATCCTTTCATAGGCATATCCATATTGCTTTGACCGGAGCACAACCACACTTCACCTAGCAAAATATTCCTTAAAGTTTTGATTTTACCATCTGTTATGGTGATGGAGTAAGGACCACCTGCTTTCCCTGTTGTTACACGTACTTCCCAGTTACCATTTTCATCTGCAATCGTCTTATATCTCTTTACATTCCAGCTAGTTAGCACACTAACTTTCTTATTAGCTTCTGCCTTTCCCCAGATTTTCACTTCAGATTGCTGTTGTAAAACCATATCATCTGAAAAGAAAGCTGGTAAAGTAATAGTAGCTTGCGAACTAAGACACAACACGCTAAAAGTCAGCGCAATAAAAATTTTCTTCATGTTATTTTCTTTATATTGATGTTTAAATTTTCATTTCATGCGACAAATATACAGTAAAAAACACTTAGTACATGACAAAAATTATATAGTGATACAATTTTTGTCATGTACTAAGTCTAAA
>CAYVWK010000106.1:0-7031 GCA_964455235.1 uncultured Paludibacter sp. | reverse complement strand
TATGAGGGTTTTGATATTTAGGACACACCAAGCTTGGCAATTTGTGCGGAGGGGATCCACCCTCCGTGCAGTACAAGGCGTATTCTCCATCAAGACCCACCCTTGCCCATGGTGACAATTTTCTTTCTTTCAATAGAGAATAGTGATAGTCTCAAATCAAGCACGTATTTGGGGGTGTTGCATATGGAGATACAGGATATTGACAGGCTGCAAATGATTCATCGCCTTTGGCTTGAAATCAACAAGGATTTTTCTGCTGCTTATTGTGTTGCTTTTCGGTCCAATAAAGACATGACATCCCACATACGCAGCATTGTCTTCGAATTATCGAATAGGCTGGGATTACTTGCGCAGCCAGAATACTATTCTCTGGATTATGCTTTTTACAGCAAAGAAGATCTTGTACCTAACAATGCCTGCACATGGAAGAAAGGGAATTCAATTTGGCTGAAGCGAATTCGGGTGGCTTTCGAGCACGAAAACAAGCTAGACGGGCAAGCTGGTGGCTACCAAGAATTCTCCCACCTAATGCTCACCAACGCAGATGCGAAGATCCTAGTCGGATATGGAGAATCTGAAATCTCATATGACCCATACGCACTTGATTATCAAAAGCTAATGATGAATTTGGATAAAGAGCCTGACCCAATTCTGTTCATTGGAGAATATGCCCCTATTGCTGAGGTGGATGATTTGAAATTTGACAGTTACATTATTTCATCCGCTTCGGTCAATAAGTTTTGCACCAACACCCAAAAGGGCTCAAGTTGGAAACCAATAGACATTTTGCGGTAGCAGCCAGAAATATCTTTCGCTAGCACAGGAGACAATGAAATAATGAAAAAGGTACTATACTTTTTAATTACTCTTTTCTTGACACTTCCTATCGGTGCTCAAGCTCAATATGATTTAGGACCTTATAGTGAATTACTGAAAGAAGGAACAGAAAAAGACCTGATGCGACTAGTTGCAGCAATTGACAATAACGTTGAGGCAATTCAAAGGACTTCAGAGACTAAATATGATGAATTGGAATTACAATTAAAACAATCTTTTGCCCCTCGCAGGCAAGCAATAGCAAAACTGCACCCTGAAATCTGGGAGAATGACTATCAATTTGAAGAGCGTAAAAATGCATTATCTGAATCGTTGGAAACTGATCTTGAAAATGAACTGAAGGCTATTGCAAATGGAATAGCACTCTCACATGAAGCTCAATTAGATTCCTATTCAGAAATAAGAGCTGAAGCACTAGATAGGTTAGAAACACTCAAAAGTGAAACAGAGTCAATTCTAGTAAAATCCCAAGGATATGATAGGAATACAAGGGTGTGGTCATTTTCAATGACTTTCACAGGAAAATATTTCTACGTTTTTGAATTCCCATTTACCGTAGTTTTTCAGCCGGTAGGAGACATAGATCAAGAAGAATTTAAATCAGAAATCATCTCATTTGAAAAAGCTGTTACTACAAATTGTCTGCAGCCTACACTTAGTTGGAACTTTACATATAGTGAAGAACATAAAGATTTTAGGATCCGCCTTTTCGACCTTGTAATAACGAACCCCATAAATGGAATTGTATATAAGGCTGAGGGGTTGTCAAATATTGATGTTAAAGCATACCGATTATCCGGGAGTGCCCTCAATGACATTCTCATTGAAGAACAAGAAGTCTTGGGAAAGGATAGCCTGACTCCTGAAGAAAGTCCAAGTAGAAAGCTATATGTATATACCAGGATTGGGAGTCTGTTTGATTCACTTGTTGCACCATTCGAACAAGCGAATAATATTGACGTGATTTTCGATTACTACGAAACAGATGAAGAGCAATTTGCAAAATTGATGGCATCAGGGAATAATTCTTATGACTTACTGCTCGCGTCCAGTGACTATGTTTCAATTATGAAAGACTTGGGGATAATCCAAAAAATTGACCTCTCGGAAATCCCAAACCTTAAGTATGTATCACAAAAAGTAACTGACATATTTGAACATGATCCCGGAATGAGCTTTTCCGTACCATTTTCGATTAGCGCAAGCGGAATTGCAATCAACTCACGCAAGATCAACTTGAACGAAATTGGATGGGATATTTTCAGCAATCCTAAGTACAGATATAGAATGATATTGCTCGATGATATGCGTGAAGTTTTTGGAATTGCGTTGACATCATTGGGCTTTTCAGTAAATACCCAAACTCCCAATGAGATTGAAAAAGCAAAGAATCTTATTCTCACATATTGGAAACCGAATATTATGCGATTTGGAGATAGTACTAATAGCTTAATTGCTTCTGGTGATGCATGGGTGGCTCAAACACCTTTTGAAGACATAGTAGAGAAACTTACAGAGGATGAATTGGACTGTATTGATTTTTATCTTCCTCGAGAGGGGGGTAATATGAACCTAATGTCTATGTGCATTCCAACTGAAACAGATAATTATGAATTTGCTTTGAAGTTCATTGATTTCGTTCATGATCCAAGAACATACGCACAGTTCGTTGATCGATATTTGCTGCCCTCAATCGTGAACACCGATGCTGATAAATATCGCACAACACAACCCAAATACACGCTTAATGAACTCAAGAATTTTCAAGTAACGAAAGACATTGGGACTGCCCTTGAGCTATATAATAGTGCATGGGAACTGATTCGATATATAAACTAGCGTTCATTCATTTGCCTACCACAGCCAGTAGGTATAAGGATATAAGTAAGCCGAACGCAGCCACGATTGCAATAGCGAGGCCCATCAACCAGTATAAAGTCGAAAAAGGGAATTGAAAAACGTAAGGAATCAATTCCTGGCAAGTATCTGCATCCATCAAAAACATGTTCAATAGACAGTGGACATGCCTGATTGTGACCAATCAAGCCGGCAACAAATACTAGACCCCTGCAAGAGCAATCACCACATGTCCTCCAAAGTTTGATTGCTCTGCAGTTAATTCATACACAGTCATATCAGAAACCGGACCAAACAGTATCCCTAAGGAAGTTCCTTGGTCGGTTCTATGCCCGGCAGCTCCTGGTATCCCAACCTGCCCGCCTTCGCAAAGCCGACCAGATTTCATTCGGATTCTCAAGCCAAATATCTGACAATTCTTGACTATTGACGATTTCCAGGTACAAGTATGAAAAAATCATCAGAAGCGTAGTATTACCTGGTGGATATATCGTCCGGCGTATCTCCAAAGAAAAACACCATATACCCACAAATGGCTAATCCGAGAATAAGTGATTCCCTGCAATGATGGTCATTCCCTAAAGATTTGGAAGAGTCTTGCTTCCCTAGAAAATATGCTAAAAGAGATTATTTCCTCTTGTTTCATTTGACCTGCAGAGAAACCTAAGGTTTAATCAAATTGAACGGCATGAATCTCTGAATCTGATAAAAAAATCGGATATGGCAGAATTGATGGATGTACCCTCTTATTGATTCCATGTGATTCAAAAGATCTGATCACAACAAGCATGCTTCTACGTCACTTTAGATTGTTTCGATAATGAAAGGTATTGCATCATTAGTTCACCGGATGATGAGGGAGAATAGGCAATGTTGGAAGGCGCAGTAGTTATTTGGATTCTGTTTGGGATTATTTCAATGGTGGCTGCCCAGAAAAAGGGGAGAAGCGGTTGCGGCTGGTTCCTTCTCGGCATGCTGCTCGGCCCCTTCGGATTCATTCTTGCTTTGTTGAGCGATCCTATAGAGGAACCACAAAAGCACCAACCACAGAATATGCAGAATGGATCAAGCCCCTACTACCTGCTTGGCCCAGAGAACAAGTTGATCGATGTGACTCCCAGTCGTCCAACCACACAAAATCCCAACACAGCGGCAACAAAAACTTTCGACTTAACTGACAAGGTGGTGTTTGAATGGCCGGTTGAATTGATATCCGGCCAGATAATCTCCCTAAACGATTCAAAGGATGAAGCAAAAGCAACTTTTGTAGTAGCTAATGCATCATCCAAGGGAATCAAGTACATGGAATGGCACATCCATTGCTACGATATGCTTAAGAAAGCCATACCTGTTGAACAACCTGTAGTTATTCGTTCCGAACTATCTCTCAGAGTAAGAGGGAACGTCAAAATTGAACAAGCAGGATTCTTGCCACAAGATACAAGATACTTCCTACCGTATCTCCGTGCAGTGGTTTTTGAGGATGATGAAATCATTGAATTTCCAGAAGGATTGATGGAAATCGATGCAAGCGGTAAGAGTGAAATCAAACAGGTCGAGGATGTTGAATATTATTGCATTGTTGCATTTAAGCAAAGAAACAACCCCATGGAGGAACCTCGAGTCCTATTTGCCTCACATCCCTCGGGAGTCTGGACATGTGCTTATTGTGGCACAAGGAATAAAGCTGGAGAGGAAACCTGTCGATGTTGCGCAGCTACTGTAGAAGGCCAATCCGAATACTCGAAAGCCGCACTTAAAACCTTCTCACTCGTATGGAAGGACGAACAGGAACAGAAGGCAAAACAAAAAAAAGCTGAGTATGATAGGCAAGAGCACGAAAGACAAGAGGCTCATGAGCAGTATCTTCTTGAGAGAGAAAGGAAAATCCAAGAGGAGGATAACCGTCGTGCCAAACGAAGGAAGGCAATTCTTAAATATGGCCTATTAGGTTTGCTGATTCTGATGGTAGTTGCAGGACTAGGTTTTTTCTTATGGAAAGGGGTATTTGAAGAAAGATATCTCTACAAGCAAGCCTCAAATTCATATGAGAATAGCCAATTCTATGAGTCCTATGAGATGTTTAACTCGCTTGAGAAGTTCAAGGACTCCAAGCAGCAGTCATATAGGTCCTATAGGAGCTATTTGGAATCCAACTCGGATATCAATACGATGCTTGCTGGATATCAATGGCTGCTCGACAATGGAGATTCGGCTGCGAACGTATATGCGTCTTTCGAGACTGCCTTGAGTGCAATCACCAGCGAAGAGGATCTCTTGACTGGATGGTCCTGGCTGATCTCCGTTGGGTATCCTGAAGCAAAAGAACAGCTCTATCTCATCTCGAATGAAGCCATAAAAGACAAGGAATATCTTACCGCTTACAAACTCTTTTCATCACTGACAGATCACAAGGATGCTCCCTCAAAATCCATGGAAGCTTATAGATTCTATCTTGCATCCGTAAATGACATAGACCTGCAAATCAAAGGATATGGGTGGTTGCTTGATAACGGGGATACAGGTGCCAACATCTACGAATCATTCTCAGATGTGCTACGAGCAATCCCTGATATCACAACGCGTGTAAAAGGATGGCAGTGGCTGTACTCAAAGGGGTTTGCTGACACACGGGATTCTCTATATTCAATTTCTCAGGAGGCTTGGGAAAAAGGAAATTATTCATTGGCCTATTCGGTCTATGACTCGCTCAAGGAAGATGATGAGTATAGACAGAGGATTGCTGATGAGTTGAAAGTCCCTGTAGCTCTCGAACTGTATGGGGGAGAAGGTCTGCCTGAACTGATACAAGTTGGTTTTGACAATCCGATTGGATTAAGTACCCCACCCCATAAAAGTGGATACGTTTTTGATGGTTGGTACCGCGAATCCACTCTTCAAAATCTCTGGGATATGAGCCTTGATACCATAACAGATGGAACAACAATCTTTGCAAAATGGAGGGAGTATCGCATCGGTGACAAAGGACCCGCGGGCGGTATAATTTTCCACGATAAAGGTAATTCAAATGCGGGCTGGCGCTATTTGGAAGTAGCCTCTGCAGATGCAGGGAGAGCCCTCTTTGGGTATTTCCGACCAGACGGCATTGATACCAAGGAAATTGGGACACAATCAGATTTTGGGGCTGGTAAGTCAAATACTTTCGGACTCACATCAAAAATGACAAACACAGCATACAAGGGATTGTCTGGAGCCGATACCACATCCCAATATGCGGCAAATATCTGTTCGGAGTTTTCAATAGAAGAGAATGGGACCAGATATGATGATTGGTTTCTCCCGTCAATCGGGGAACTTGGCATGCTCTACGAAACTTTTAAGGATTCTTTGGGTATGTCAGGCAGCTATTGGAGTTCCACTGAATATTTTGATCTCAATGCCTGGTATTTCAATTTCTCCAGTGGAGAGCAAAACAACATAAATCGTAGTTTTCTCTATAAAGTCAGACCAGTACGATCATTCGCCCCGCCGCCTGTTTCTCTGGAGCCACAGAACCGTATCATAGAGACACAGCCTCCGATAGTAAAACAAGATACACCTACTTTAGAACCCTCCGAGGTTATCAAGGAAGTGTACCTTGGAAATTGGAAAGACAATGACTGGGATGCTGATATAGTAATTTACATGAAAGACAAAAATCGATTATCCATGACGTATTCATTTAGTGACGGTTCAAAGGTGGTAGATGATTATTATATTCAGCAAATCTCGAACTGGAAGGCCGTATTGAAACCTTTTGAGGATGATTTCGGAGAATATTATACGCTTGATCTGAAAACATCTGAACTTAAGCTGTATGATGGTGATGGATGGGCCAGCACATTGAGAATCATAAGAAGAGTACCTTTGGAAACGCTCATACCCTGAAAAGGCTGTTCTATATAGTGGATGGGCGATTATCGGGCTATATAGAGGTGCCTTAGCGATTCTTTTGTCATTGGGTACTTTTGAAATTACAAATACTTGATTTTGACTGGCCGAGCAAACAAAAAGCAATAGATAGTGGATTGCAATCTTCATTCAATCCTTCATGTAAAACCCCGTCTCATACCCCGCCGCATCCAGGATCAAACCATCGGCCCATGACGGCACGATGCCCATGATCCTGCCGACTTCGTCGACCTGTATAGCTTTCGGTGCCTCGATGACCACCTCATCATGGATGTGCATCACGATGCGGCACCCGGCAGCTTCAAGCTGCTGCATGGCATGGCACAACAGGTCGCGGCTGATCGCTTGGGTAACATTCTCCACCAATTTTGGCCCATAGGTATCGATGCGTTCCCATTTCTTGGTAGCCCCCACCCCCTCATAGG
>CAYVWK010000105.1:0-7122 GCA_964455235.1 uncultured Paludibacter sp. | reverse complement strand
CAGTTGCATTATGATTTGGGTGCGAATAGAAAATTTGTAACAAGCACCATCGAGCGTTTCAAGCCCGATGATTACGGTAATTTATTCTATTTTATTGATTTCAATCATAGCGCTAGCGGTCCGACTGAAGCATATGTTGAAATAGCCCGTGAGCTAAAATTTTGGGATGCTCCTTTTTTAGCTCATGTGGAATACAATGGTGGTTTGCATGCGGATAATAGTGGTCTCAATTTTCAAATCAAAAATGCCTACTTACTTGGTGGTACCTATAGTTTGAATAATAAAGATTTCACAAAAGGTATCTCTTTAACAGCTATGTATAAGCTTATTCAAGGCAATACATCTCCTCATAATTACCAGTTTACCGCAGTCTGGTATATGCATTTTTTCAACCGGAAACTGAGCTTCAACGGCTTTGCTGATTTTTGGCGCGAAGTCAATGGTTTTATCAATACCAACCATATTTTCCTCTCCGAACCACAATTGTGGTATAATATCACTAACTGCATATCTGTGGGTGGAGAGGTGGAATTTGGTTATAATTTTGGCAATGTTAAAGGCTGGAATATCTGCCCAACTCTTGGTGTGAAGGTAAACTTGTAAACTCTACACCACAACTTTTATCGTCTTTTCTCCCTTAGCTTTTACTTTTAAGAGGTAAGCACCTGTTTGCAATTGATGAGTGATAGATTTTTCTTCTCCTTTTTTGCAATTATATGTATTAAGTAGCTGCCCCATAGCATTATAGAGTTCTATGTACGCATCTTCATCTCCCAAATTTTCTATGTAAAAGTGCTGATTGAAGGAGGTGATGTATACTTCGCAATTATCCCTAGGACCATCTCTGTCGTGCAAAGATGTTAATAACCTAAAGCGTGCAGTAGGTAATGTGGTATGATGAGTAAACCTATAAGTGAACCTATCTTCTGTGATAGTCATCATTTCTCCTGTGACTCTATCTTCCAGATAAATCGTATTATAAAGTGACATGATAGCAGCGCTTAGTTGAAAACTGAGGGTATATACTGATACTCCTTCTACTGGATGAAAAATCAAATCAGTACAGTGCAAATCTGGTTGGGTGCTGATTTGATATTTATGAGACTGATGTTGAATGTATAACAATGGTACAGTATTATTGGAGATAAGTTTGTGCCCATCCCAACCATTATCAAAGCCCGTTGTACTTTCAGTGTGACAAATAATCCAAGCCACATCCCTACCCGATTGTTCGCCCTCTAAATCAATACGTAACCAGGCTTTTTCTTGTGACTTCGTGCGCTGCATGGCTGTATTTTTCTGAACGGCAGCATAAGGAATGTGAAACTCAACATCTTCTGTGCGCCCTTTAGTAGTTCGTACGAGAAAACCTTGCATAGACGGGATTTCAGCAGGAATATCTCCATAACCAGCTGTATGGACAGGAATAGGAAGATACTGTCCAGCTGAAATGCCCAACGAAGAACCCGACTCTCCTGCATTTTTCCACTCTTCTAAACTTCCTGTATTGAATAAATATACCGTTTTTTCCAAACCTTCTCCAAATTGAATGGCATCCACTGAAATAGCTGCTGTATAGGGATTTGACAGAATATGCTGACCCGAATATTGTCCTTGAATAGACTCTTTGCTAGGGGTAACAGATAGTGTTTTATGTATATCGGCATGAAATAATTCACCTGAAAATGTATAAAGACGTGGCTGCTGTTGCACTATTTCATAGCCTGCAACAGCCTCCATTGTATCATCATTTTGCAACTGCACCCACAAACGTTTTTCTCTATCAACTTGCGAAGTCCCCCATCCTGCCTCATTATATCGTCGAATATAGGCGCCACTAAAGGTCATTGCTAAATCCGAATAATTACAAAACGGTATGCCAATATACTGCCAATGATATTCGTTCTTTTGCATGTCAGCATTGTATTGCCAATAGGCTTTGCTATACATTTGTACTTGTGCACAAACTTTATTTTCCTCCGTATTATGAAATATCAAACTGCCGTTTGGCTTAGAAGAGCAAGTTTTGATGAGTAATCCCTGCTCTTGCTGTTTGTTATGCAAATTAGCTTTCACATGCAAGAGAGAAGCTGGTTCAATTTCAATTCTTCCTCGATTATCTACATCTTGTTGAATAGTCAGAGTATTTCCTTCACCTATCGTAATTCTTGCCCCTTCCGCTAATTCTAACCGATGAATTTGAGCATCTGCAATATTCACTATGGGATAAGACTGGTTATCAGAGAGTTTCTCCAACTTTACCACATCATTTTTAGTAGGAGTTTTAGCTAATCTTTGGTTGATAGTCCATGCGCCTTCATCATTCCACCAACCTGTTTGATTACCTTTCCACTTAAGCGGTCCGACATTCACCAACACCTCATGTGTACATGGAAGAGAAGCCTCCTTATCAACTAAAAACTGCATTTGATGTACACCTTCATCAAACTGGAAAACGCTATGCTCATCACAAATTGGAGAAGCATAATTAGGTGTAATCAGATTTCCTTCAAGTTGCTTATTTCTCGTATAATAAACCGTCTTATCTATCAAAATAGAGGAAGTTAAATCGCTCAACTTTAAAGATTTATCATAGCTTCCATATTGATATTCAGTTTGCATATCCTCTAACTTTGCCTGTTTAAACTCGTAACAAGCAGATCCATTATTACCTCCCATGGAATAAATTCGCACTTTATCATCTTCAACTTTTACGACAGATTCCACAAAATGCGCATCATCTTTATGAGTTCCAAAACCATTTAATGGAAAAGTGGCAATGACAGGTCCAGTCGGTGTTGCACCATCTCCTTTATTATATTTTTGAATGATGGAATAATGTTTAGGAGTATTACTCCACACTTTTTCTGAAGAATGATTATTCGCAGCAAAAATGCCATATCTATTTCCGTTAAGTGTAAACTCAGTAGCCCCTCCCACTGCTGGATTCAAATCAGATCGAGGCAACATTCTTTCACCAATAATCGTGTAGTTATCAGTCTCATCTTTAATGAGAGTACAATAGATAGGAGTAGCATGATAAGGTGAATATACATCATTTGTGTAATGACCACTCAGCCAGAAATGATTTTCATCGATGATGGATATACGTGAAAACTGATCTCTGATGGGTTGTTGATTATTGCCTATCAACTGAATATCAATCAATTGAGGATCAGTATATTTTCCTCCAACAATATCAGCATTTGAGTCTAATATCCATAATAAAATACGGTTGGTACTTGTTTGATGTTTGATAAGATATCCCTGCTGATTGGAGGGATTGCGGTACACACCCAGACCATTTCCATACGTTGATTTTCCTGAAAATTCTTCAGAAGATAAATTGCGTGACAGTATTATTTCACCTTGTCCCCCTACTTTAGGATAGCGTACGATTCGCAGGGTATGATTCTGTGCAGTACTTGATTGACTAAAGGATGAGAGATATACAAATTCACTGCAAACTGCGATATCACCCACATCATCAGGCTGAAAATCAGTAGGCATTTGGTATGAAGGAGCATGCGTTGCAGGTAAACCATCTTCAAAATTACAAGGCAGAAAACCAGGGGGAGTTGAAGTCTTTTTATAGATGAAATGCTCATCTATAGCCAAACCACCTCTGCACAAGAGCAAATCGGTCAATATCCATTTTTGATTGATGGTTTCGGAAACAGGTGAAACAACAAACATTTGCTCACTTAAAGACGGTAATTTCCCTTGCTTAACAGACAAGACACGCACGAGTGTATTTCCAGTTGGGATTTCAATAGGGGCTGTATAAAGATTGGAAGATGTGGTTGGTACACTCCCATCAGTAGTGTAAAATAGCTGTGTACCTTCTTCAATCTGAGATAAACTCACCTCTGAGCTACGGGCATTGACAAACTTTGGATTTCCATCGAAAGAAACACGAGCAGTTGCCTCTGCTTCATACACAGCCAGACCATTGTTGGGAGCCCAGACATAGAGTTTCACTTTCTGCTGATTAACAGAAGCAGTAACAGCAACATAATCCGTAGTATTTGCTTTTTCACCTACCCTATCAGTACTTGTAACATACTGAGGATAAGCAGGGTTAGTGATATTATAAATATCAATTTTACCCTTTTTACCAGCATCAGGAAACACAAAGCTTTGATAAGAAGGAAAAGCGATATAGGTCAGCCCCTGCACCTGAAAAACAGCACCACCACCAGCACCCGCTTTAAGATTGCCTAATTTGACAGAATAGGGGTCTGATATATTGACACGATAAGGTTCGATATTATTACCAAAAACGATGAAGTTATCCAAATCTATCCAAGCAATAGTCGATGCTAAAGCATAATTCCCATCACGCATATCACTTAAAATAAGAGGATTATCAGCTAAATTACAATCATAATTTTTGAACTTCCATATCGTAATTTTGTCATGCACATTGATGGTTGCACCCGCCAAAAAACCACCTGAACTGTGATTAGAAAAATCACCTATACCAGTCAGATAATTTATTCTTCCAAAAGCAGGTTGAATAGGAAAGTTGATATGTTTTTTGGAGATATTATCAGTATAAAAGTATAAGTTTAGTGAGTTTGTAATACCTTGAGATCCAGCAGTAAAACACAGATTACCAGCCTCATCAGCAGTTATAGAATAACCATCAAAAAGTGCATTATAAAGATGAATGACATCCTTACCATAAGCCATATCTTCTTTAGGTGAAATTCTTATTTTTCGAATGATACGTGCTGACCTGTCATACACATAGATAAAATCACCTAACAATACAGCACTAACAGCACTGCCAGAGGTATTCCAAGCATAATTAGTTTGATAAAAAGTGCGTGTAAAACAAGAGTTTTGAGCGTGTAGTATAGATACAAACAGCCAAACAAACGATAAAACCAATAGTTTTTTCATATTGCAAACAGATAAATATTTTTGTCATTTTTAGGTGCGACAAAGGTAAGGCAAGAAATAGATAGTAAACAATAGTAAAAATGTTTTTTAAATCATTTTAACAAATAAACATCACTTTTTCAGCCTGTCCATTTGTGTATTTTTGCATCGTGTTGTCAACGTAGGGACAAGTCGCGACTTTTCCCTACCAGCAATCAGTTTTGCATCATTCCGTGGTCAACTCTCCTCTAATTTTTCTTGTAATTTAAACATCTCGTCCCTCAGCCTTGCTGCTTCCAAGAAATCAAGGTTTTTAGCAGCTTCTTGCATGGCTTTCTTAGCACGCTGAATAGCCTTTTCCAGAGCAGGTTTTGACATATATTGCACCACAGGATCAGAAGCAATATTGTAAGCTTCAGACTCGATATAGGCATGAGGCTCCATTTTGGTCAACGCAGAACGCTCACCTTTGATAATTGCTTGCGGCGTGATACCATGCTTTTCATTGTACGCCAACTGTTTTTCCCTACGTCTATTCGTTTCTTGAATGGTTTTATCCATACTCTCGGTGATGGTATCAGCATACATAATCACCTTGCCATTAAGGTTACGAGCAGCACGTCCAGCAGTCTGCGTAAGTGAACGATGTGAACGTAAAAAACCCTCTTTATCCGCATCTAAAATCGCTACTAAAGAAACTTCAGGCAAATCCAGACCTTCACGTAGCAGATTGACGCCTATCAAAACATCATACAAACCACGGCGCAAATCTTCCATAATTTGCACTCTATCAAGGGTTTCTACATCCGAATGGATATAGTTGCAACGCACACCCATTTTCAGTAAATAATCTGTCAACTCCTCTGCCATGCGCTTGGTAAGAGTGGTGACTAACACACGCTCATCCCGTTCTGCACAAAGCCTTATCTCTTCCAATAAATCATCAATTTGATTTAAGCTAGGACGCACATCAATGATGGGGTCGAGCAAGCCTGTCGGACGAATGAGCTGATCGATGACTACACCTTGACATTTCTCTAATTCATAATCGGCTGGAGTAGCTGATACATAGATGGTCTGCGGGGTTAGCTCTTCAAATTCTTCAAACTTAAGCGGACGATTATCGCGAGCTGCTGGCAGGCGAAAACCGTAATCTACTAGGTTTTGTTTGCGGGATGCATCGCCACCATACATAGCACGAATTTGGGGTATGGTGACATGACTTTCATCAATCACCATCAGATAATCATCTGGAAAATAGTCTAATAGGCAATACGGGCGACTACCTGGCTGCCTACCATCAAAATAGCGTGAATAATTCTCTATACCCGAACAATAACCCAATTCCTTGATCATTTCCAGATCATAGCTCACACGCTCATAAATACGTTTTGCTTCATAATTTTGATCTATAGATCGAAAATATTCAGCCTGTAAATCCCTATCTCGCTCTATCAAATGAATAGCTTGCTGGATACGTTCTTTTGTTGTAACAAATATACTTGCAGGATAGATGCGATAAGCATCAAATTTTTCTATAACATGCAGATTGATAGGGTCAACCGTCAGAATCTCATCTATTTCATCACCCCAAAAAACAATGCGCAAAATAAAATCAGAATAGGCAAGAAAAACATCTACAGTATCACCTTTTACTCTGAAATTGCCACGTAATAATTCGATATCATTGCGGGTATATAAAGCATCGACTAAGTGACGTAGAAACACATTGCGAACAATCTGCTGACCTTGTCGAATTTCAATCACATTTGAATTAAAATCTTCGGGGTTTCCAATACCGTAAATGCAGGATACAGAAGAAACTACAATCACATCTCTCCTACCCGACAAGAGAGCAGAAGTAGCAGAAAGGCGTAATTTTTCTATCTCTTCGTTGATAGATAAATCCTTCTCAATATACGTATCTGAAATAGGGAGATAAGCTTCAGGTTGATAATAGTCGTAATACGACACAAAATACTCCACTGCATTCTCAGGAAAGAAGTTCTTAAACTCGCTATAGAGCTGAGCAGCGAGGGTTTTATTATGACTGAGAACGATAGTCGGACGGTTCACCTGATTCACCACATTCGCAATCGTAAAGGTCTTACCCGACCCTGTTACACCCAATAAAGTCTGATATGCCAAACCATTATCCAAGCCCTCCACAAGCTGCTGTATCGCTTCGGGTTGGTCACCTGTGGGTTGAAAGGGGGATGTGAGTTTGAAGGGCAT
>CAYVWK010000104.1:4400-7310 GCA_964455235.1 uncultured Paludibacter sp. | reverse complement strand
TATTATCCCATCACCTAACCGATATGCGCGCCAAAGGGATTTTGAACTGTAGAAGAGAAGGTAAAAAATGTTATTATTCAATTAAAAACAAACAAATCACCAAGATTTTGGATTGTATAAATGAATTTAATTGTTCAGAATAGAAAAATCAAGATGAAAGAATTTTTGAGAAAAAATAGATTAGGATTGATAGGCATAGTGGTAGGAATGTTAGCAGGCTACGCGTATTACTATTATATAGGATGTCAGAGTGGCACCTGTCCCATCACCTCCAATCCTTATATCAGCATAATATATGGAGCCATCTTAGGGTATTTAACCTTCGATTTATTTAAGAAAAAAGAAGTAAAAGACAAAACTACAAAAGAATAAAATGTATAGTGTATTTCACGTAGAAGAATCAGAATGTATGACATGTAATAATGTTGTACTCAAGCAAATAGGATTTTTGCAAGGTGTTTTTGGTGCTGATATCGATAGGATAGACGGCAGCATAGTTGTTCATCATACCGATGAGGTGGATAGGGATACTATCAGTCAAAAACTTGACGAATTAGGGTGGAAAGAAATTAAAAACGAAGATACAAACAATGTAAATTATTAAAGTCATGAAAAAAATATTAGGAGCATCAGTTTTCTTATTTATGATAGCCTTTGCGGCATGTGGTAATAAGTCAACCAATCAGGCAGAAGCCAATCAAGCAGAATTAGTAACAGAAAATATTAATATAAACGAAACAAAAACAATGGGAACAATTCAATTAACAAAAGAAGAATTTCTAAAAAGAGTAGCGAACTACGAAGCTAACCCAAGTGAGTGGAAATATTTAGGTGACAAACCATGTATTATTGATTTCTACGCTGACTGGTGTGGTCCATGTAAAGCAGTAGCACCTATTTTAGAGGAATTAGCTAAAGAATATGCTGATGATATTTATATCTATAAAGTTGATACAGAGAAAGAACAGGAATTAGCTGCAGCCTTCGGTATCAGAAGCATTCCTTCTTTACTTTTCTGCCCAATCGGCGAGCAACCTCAAATGGCTATGGGCGCATTACCCAAAGAAACCTTTGTACAAGCCATCAATGATGTATTGCTAAAGAAATAATTTTAGAGATAATTTGTTAGTAAAAACCCCCAGCATAAGGTACATAATATGCTGGGGGTTTTCTCATTCCTTCATGGAGTTATTCGTCATTCCTCATCTATCATCGCCACTTTTTGCTCTATCAATCTGGCTTCTTCTTTTAAAGCCTCGATTTTACGTTCCATGTCTTTGATTAAGCCACTGCCTTTTTTACTGGTAGATGTCAAAAAACCGATGTTATTTTCGTAGGTTGCTATTTCGGATTTGAGGTGATCGTACGAACGCATGAGTTTATCGCGCTCGCGCATAAGCCTATTTTCACCTTTTGCTCCCATCTCTTTGAGGTTGGTTTTGAAACTGTCTAATCTACGCTGATTGGCATCTACATTCAGTTTCTCAAACATCTTATCTACAGCAGCTCGATATTCTTTGTGTATCTTGTCTTTATCTCTAAAAGGCACAAAGCCTGTCTCATTCCATTCTGCTATATATTCTCTCAGACTAGCCAATATTTCTGGAGCAGCTTTATCAACAATAGCATCCAATTCTTTTATCTTAGCTATAATTGCTTTCTTCTTGCTGAGATTTTCCTTTTCCTCACTACGTTGTCCTGCTGTTTCTTTGCCTTTTTGCTCGAAGAAATAATCACAAGCAGCTATGAATTGCTTCCATATTTCATCTGAATATTTGCGTGGGACTGGACCGATACTTTTCCATTCTTTTTGTAATTTGATGAAAATATCAGTCGTTTCTTTCCAGTCTGTGTTCTCTTTCAAAGCTTCTGCTTGTGCACACAAGGCTTTTTTCTTTTCTAAATTCTCTGTCAATTGCTTTTTAGAGTCTTTGTAGAATTCAGATTTGGCATTGAAAAACTTATCGCATGCAGCTCGGTATTGTTCAAAAATTTTATTATTTAGCTTGCGAGGAGCAAAACCAATAGTACGCCATTCTTCTTGCCATCCCATAATAGTTTTAGTCGCTTCATCCCATTCTTTGTAGCTGTTTAGCTGACTGAAATCAAAGGCTTCAATCTTTTTACAAAGTTCAACTTTTAGGTCGTAATTCGTATTTTCTATTGTACGAACATCATCAAAATGACCCTGATGTTTGCGGTTAATTACGGTTGATGCTGCTTTAAATCGCTGCCAAATTTCTTCTCTAAACTCGCGTGCTACAGGACCAGTCTCTCTCCATTCTTCATGCAACTGCTGTAGTTGTCTGAACGCTGAAATTATATCTTCCTCTTCATCTAAACGCTCGGCAGTCTCACATAAAGTAGTTTTGATTTCCAAGTTTTTCTTGAAATCATACTCCCTCAATTCATTATTGATTTTGATTAAATCCCAAAATGATTCGGTGAGTGCTGTGTAGTTTTTCCATAGCTCATTCACTTCAGCTTGTGGTACTTGACCAATGGATTTCCATTTTTTCTGTAAATCTCTAAATTCATTGATATGAGCTGATACGTCTTCATTATTATCTACCAAGACCTTCATTCTATCTAGAATATGCTGTTTTTGCAATAGATTATTGCCCTTTTCAGCTTCTATAGTTGCTTGGTGTTCAGCTCGTTTATTTCTATGTTCATTCAACAAAGCTTTGAATGCCTCTTCAAAAGCATCTTTCTCAGGTAAAAAATTCAATTCTTCCCCTCCAGCTTCCATGAAAGCCTTTTTCAATACTTCATTTTCAGCCTTGATGCGTTTATAAAATAGCTGTTTTACTTGATTGATGATTTCTCTAGATGCTAATTCACTACGTTCAAGCAGTTGTTGCAAATAGGTTGTAAGTTGCTCTTGATTGAAGGATGTGATGTCTTCTT
>CAYVWK010000104.1:0-4300 GCA_964455235.1 uncultured Paludibacter sp. | reverse complement strand
TCAAGATTTTGCAATTGATCATCTGTTTCTGTATTCATTTCTTTGCCGTTTTCAAGTGGATCCATGTCTTCAATTTTATATGCTGGTTATCATTATTTTTTCAAGAGATGCGTCTTTACATCTCACAAAAATAGGGATTTATTTTTAATAATCTATAATTATAGCAAAAAAAACCTACTCTTCATCTAAAATATGTCCCATTCTAAGCTTCTTGGTATCCATATAAAATTTATTATGTGGATTGGTTGGAACTACGAGTGGTACATTTTCAACTATGGATAAATTATAAGCTTCTAAACCGATTCGCTTAATAGGGTTGTTGGTCATCAACTTTAATTTTGTAACTCCTAAACTTCTAAGTATTTGAGCACCAACGCCATAATCTCTTTCATCAGCTTTGAATCCTAAATGAAGGTTGGCATCAACTGTATCCATTCCTTCCTCTTGAAGTTTATAAGCTCTGATTTTATTCATCAAACCTATTCCTCTTCCTTCTTGATTCATATATACGAGCACGCCCTTTCCTTCTTTTTCGATGGTTTCCATGGCTAGATGGAGTTGTTCGCCACACTCACATCGTTGCGACCCGAAAATATCACCTGTAACACAAGAAGAATGCATGCGCACTAATACGGGTTCATCAATTTCCCACTCACCTTTTAGTAGGGCTACATGTTCTAATCCATTGGAGAGTTGGCGAAAAGGTATCAGACGGAAATTCCCATAAGCGGTAGGCATTTGCACTTCAACTCCTCTTTCAATAAGGGATTCTGTTTGCAGACGATAGGAAATTAAATCGGCTATGCTGATAATTTTCAAATCGAACTTTTTACTGATTTCTAAGAGTTGAGGCATACGTGCCATGGAGCCATCCTCATTCATAATTTCAATCAATACTCCTGCGGGATACAGTCCTGCCATTCGAGCCAAATCTACTGCTGCTTCTGTATGACCAGCACGGCGGATTACACCACGTGATTTGGCTTTTAGAGGGAATATATGACCCGGGCGACCGAAAGTTTCAGGGGTAGAATGAGGGTCGCATAAAGCAAGAATAGTTGCTGCTCTATCTTGGGTAGAAACCCCTGTCGTGCAACCTTCTAACTTGTCAATACTGACAGTAAAGGGAGTTGCATGTAATGATGTGTTGTTGGTCACCTGCATATCCAAATCTAATTCAGCACATCTTTCTTCTGTCAAAGGGGCGCAGAGTACACCTCGTCCGTGCGACAGCATGAAGTTAACCATTTCAGGTGTGATTTTTTCTGCTGCACATACAAAATCACCTTCGTTTTCTCTGTCTTCATCATCAACCACGATTACAATTTTCCCGTCTTTGATGTCCTGAATTGCCTCTTCAATTCTGTTTAAAAATTTTTCCATTTTATATTAATTTTCTCCTTCGTTTGCCGCATATAGGGTTAAATGAAGCATTTTAAATATTTTATTTTTTAAGTTTTGATAGAATTTCACATAAGTATCTTTATTGAATAAAGTAGCATCTACTGCAGCTTTATAGGTTAAAAATACCCCTATAGGGAATAAAACAGCCGAACTCAACCACATACCCTGATAGGCTTCCCAAATATATTCACGTGCCATTTTATAGCCCGTTAAATCAATTACATAATACACGACAAACATCAGTACAGAGACGACTACAGGGAATCCAAATCCACCTTTTCTAATGATGGCTCCCAAAGGTGCACCTATAAAAAAGAAGATTAAACAGGCAAAAGAGAGGGCAAATTTACGATGCCATTCGCTGCTGTGCCTATTCATGTACATCAAAGGTTCTCCTATGACTAATTTGTTGTATTGAAGATGCTCGTGCAGACTATTAGCTCTATCTTTTGCTTGGTTGACAGCCAGTAGCATTTCAGCTTTATCCAGATTTAGGAAAACTGAATCTGTATTATATGCGTTTAAATTCACTTCGCTTCCAATATCAGACACAAGCTCCCATGCAATATTATCTGTAAAGTACTTATAATTAAGCATTTCTTTGACTTGCGTTTTGCTTTGCTCCTCTACGATTTGTTTTACTGAATCAATAGATTGAGATAATTCCTTGATGTTTTTACTGATATGTTGGTCTTGCAATAAGGATTTATCATATCGATTGAAATCGGAGTCGAAATCATATAAGATTTCCTTTTGAGAAAAGCTTTCTCTTCTATAAGGTGTGTTTTCTGATGAAGAAATCTGCTGTTCTTTGAGGTTTTCAAAACTTTCCCCTTGATATAATGTCAGCAAAAGATGTTGTTTATCTGCAGTGAGTTCAATTTTTCCAGAATCGGCCACCAAAACCATGGCATTATTGAATCCACTTGAAAAGTCATATATCATCAAATCCTTTAAAATCTTTTTATCCTTCGCCCTTACATATAAATTTACACCATTAATTCCAGAATAAAATTCGCCTACTGGAACGTCCAATTCGGGTGATTTATGACGGATTGAAAACAACAAAGTATACATGTTTTTTTGTGCTTTCGGCAAGATATTGTTTGAAAAGAAAAAGGCTGCAACTACAACGAGGGAAACAGAAATAATCAATGGTAACATGATGCGAAAAAGAGATATTCCTGCTGATTTCATGGCAGTTAGCTCGAAGTTTTCACCTAGATTTCCAAAGGTCATCAAAGAAGCGAGCAACAAAGCTAAGGGTAAAGCTAAAGGCACTAAAGTCATGATGGCATACACGAAAAACTCAGCCAGCACATCCCAGCCTATGCCTTTTCCTACCAAATCGGCAAAATGTTTCCATAAAAACTGCATCAATAAAATAAAAATGACAACTAGGAAAGTCATCACCAGTAATGAAAAGAAGCGTTTCAGGATATATGAGTCTATCTTTTTGATGAATGCCATGCAATCAGCTTTTAACCTGCAAATTTAGGCTAAAAAGTTCAATAAACAATATAAGAAGAGATTCAAAACTGCGTCTGTAATATAGTTTAAGGATTTATAAGTAAGCTTACATGCCTGTATGTCGTTTCAGCGCTTCAATTTGCTGATCCCATAATAGAATAGCATCGTCCATATCTGCTTTAGAAGCAAAATCGCTTATCATCAAAACTAAATCTTTGGATAGTTCAGAAGCAATAATTCTCATTTCAAAATAAGCATTGGTTTCTTCGTCATCAAGCCATTGAAAACGGATACAGCCATTTTGTTTGAATTGTATGAGGCGAGCAGTCTGTTCGTGGTCACTCCATTTAAAGAGGAAATGTTCATCATCTTCGGTGCTAACCTCGTCGGCAAACCATTCCGATAAACCATAGGGAGTTCCTATGCTATTCCACAAGATTGTAGCAGAAGCTTTGCTAAGTGGATATTCAATGGTGAATTTTTCTTTTTTCATATGTGTTTTCTGTATTTGAGGCATTTTTGTTAATCGTTCGCAATATAGTAAATTTTCAGTAAATTCACTATCTTTGTCAGCAAAAAATTAAAATATTATGTCCGACGATAAGAAGATTATTTTTTCGATGGTGAAAGTCAGCAAGACTTTCCCGCCTCAAAGAAGGGTTTTGAATGACATTTACTTGTCATTTTTTTATGGAGCAAAAATCGGTATCATTGGTTTAAATGGCTCTGGAAAATCCACTTTATTAAAAATTATAGCTGGTGTTGAGAAGAATTATGAAGGTGATGTGGTTTTTTCGCCAGGATATTCAGTGGGATATTTGGAGCAAGAGCCTCAATTAGACCCGAATAAAACAGTGAAAGACATCGTGCAGGAAGGTGTACAAGAGGTGATGGATTTATTAGCTGAATACGAGCATATTAATGAACAATTTGCTGAACCTGACGCTGATTTTGATAAGCTGATTGCTCGTCAGGGTGAATTGCAAGAGCGACTCGACCATGCAGATGCTTGGAATATAGATAATAAATTGGAGCGTGCGATGGATGCACTTCGTTGTCCACCTGAAGAGGCTTTGGTTGCCAATCTTTCAGGAGGTGAAAAACGCCGTATAGCTTTATGTCGCCTCTTGCTTAAACAGCCTGATATTCTGTTGCTTGACGAACCTACTAACCACTTAGATGCGGAGTCGATATTCTGGCTTGAGCAGCATTTGCAACAATATCAGGGTACAGTCATCGCGATTACGCACGACCGCTATTTCTTGGATAATGTAGCAGGTTGGATATTGGAATTGGATAGAGGTGAAGGTATTCCTTGGAAGGGCAATTACTCGTCTTGGTTGGAGCAGAAAACGGCTCGTATGGCTATGGAGGAAAAGGTTGCCAGCAAGCGTCGCAAGACTTTAGAACGCGAGTTGGAGTGGGT
>CAYVWK010000103.1:5665-7321 GCA_964455235.1 uncultured Paludibacter sp. | reverse complement strand
GATATCCCAATTGGTATCAGTCATGATAGCGTGGAAGCATGGACAGAGCCACATCTATTCAACTTAGATACGCAAACTGGTGCGCCACCCGACGATTTCTCGGTTTATGGACAAAACTGGGGCTTCCCTACCTATAACTGGGATGCTATGGCGAAAGAGGGCTATCGCTGGTGGATTAACCGTTTCCGTAAAATGGCTGACTATTTTGACGCTTATCGTATCGATCACATCTTAGGTTTCTTCCGTATATGGGAAATTCCTGTGCATTCCGTGCAAGGTTTATTAGGCTATTTTTCTCCTGCACTGCCATTTACTGTCAATGAAATTCAACAAGCAGGTCTGTATTTTGATAAACAAAGGATGACTAAACCCTTTATCCATGAGTATTTTTTATGGGATGTTTTTGGTGAATATAAAGATGAGGTGATAGGTGCTTATCTGCAACCCATTACATGGCAACGTTTTGAACTTAAAGAAGCTTATAATACACAGAAGAAAATTCAGGCTACTTTTGAAGGTAAAGAAGATGAGAAATCTTTGCGTATCAGAGATGGTTTATATGCTTTATGCAATGAGGTTCTTTTTGTACAAGATAAGCGTGAACCAGAGAAATACCACCCTCGCATTTCAGCACAGCATTCCTATTCGTATAGAAGTTTAGATGATCATGATAAAACAATATTCAATCGTTTATACGATCATTTCTTCTATCATCGTCATAATGATTTTTGGGCTACACAAGCAATGCAAAAATTACCTACTTTAATTCATTCAACAGAAATGTTAGTTTGTGGAGAAGATTTAGGTATGATACCTGATTGTGTACCAGATGTAATGAATCAATTGCAGATTTTAAGTCTGGAAATCCAACGCATGCCTAAAGACCCATCGGTTAAATTTGCTAATTTGGCACATCTTCCTTATTTATCCATTAGCACAACTTCTACGCACGATATGTCGCCTATACGTGCGTGGTGGAACGAAGATAGGGGCAGTACACAAAGTTATTATAATGAGATGCTATGGCAACAGGGTGAAGCACCACAAGACTGTACCCCCGAAATAGCTGAATTGATTCTCAAAAGTCACCTGTATTCGCCAGCTATGTTAACCATCATTCCTTTACAGGATTGGTTGGCAATAAGTAAAAATTTACGTTTTGCGCACCCTGAAGGAGAGCGTATCAACATTCCAGCTATTGCTCAGCACTACTGGAGATACCGCATGCACCTAACGGTTGAGCAATTAATTCAAGAAACGGAATTTAATAACCATCTTCAACAGTTATTATCAGAGACTTGGAGATAAAACACGAGCATTATGGCAAAATCAAATCTAACCATCAAAGACATAGCAAAAGCGTTGAATATATCGGCGTCAACTGTGTCGAGGGCACTGAACAACAACCCTGACATCAGTGCAAGAACAATCAAAATGGTTCAGGATTATGCCAAAGAGCATAAATACACACCTAATACGCTGGCTCTGAGTCTGCGTCTGCAACGCTCAAATATTATTGGAGTGATTATTCCTGAATTGGCTAATCACTTCTTTTCGTCTGTACTTTCAGGAATGGAAACCGTTGCAGAAGCCGAAGATTATCACGTAATTGTATGTCAATCCTCTGAAAGTTTTGAAAAGGAAAAGCGCAATGTA
>CAYVWK010000103.1:1932-5565 GCA_964455235.1 uncultured Paludibacter sp. | reverse complement strand
TTGGTTAAATATGGTTTGCCTTTCGATGAAAATATCGTGCGCATGGCTGATACGAAGCAGCTTGGCTACAAGGAAGCCATTGATTTACTGCAATCCAAAGATCGTCCCGATGCCTTTATGGCGATGAATGACAATACCGCTTCTGGTATTTTGCTTGCTGCTAAGCAGTTAGGATTGAAAGTGCCTGAAGAAGTCTCCATTTTTGGATTTTCAAACTCAAATATCTCACAAGATACCGACCCTATGCTTTCTTCCGTCGATCAACATCCGCACAAAGTAGGAGAAGAAGCCATGAGATTAATTTTGGAAAGAGTAAAAGATGAACCGAGAAGTGATACTAAAAACAGGGTGGTGAGGACCAGCTTGGTATTGCGTGAAACAACCCGTAAATTACCATAAATAGTTATATTCAATTCATAATTAGCAAATTAAAATCTAGCATACAAAATCATGAACATTCAATTTAACGGAAAATTAGCGCTTGTCATTGTATTGTTATTAAATTTGATGACGGTTTCAGCTAAGGTTGAAATTAAAACTTTAGAACCTTCATTTTGGTGGGCTGACATGAAAAACAGCGAACTCCAGCTGATGGTTTATGGTGATGATATTAGCAGTACTGATGTCACAATCAGCAGTAAACACATTCAATTAAAGGAAGTTATCAAATTAGAAAATCCGAATTATCTTTTTCTTTATTTAGATATCCGTCATGCTATCCCTGAGACCTTTAATATTGAGTTTTCAAAAGGAAAACAAAAGAAAGTAGTACCTTATGAAATCAAAGCACGCAAAGAACATTCAGCTGAACGTCAAGGATTTACTTCTGCGGATGTGCTGTACCTCATTATGCCCGATCGCTTTGCTAATGGTGATTACAGCAATGATGTGGTGAAAGGCATGCGCGAAAACAAAGTCGACCGCAACGAGCAATATGGTCGCCATGGTGGTGATTTTAGGGGTATGATCAATCATTTGGATTATGTTTCAGATTTGGGTGTGACTGCTATTTGGCTCAATCCTGTTTTGGAAAATGACATGAATGACGCCTCTTATCATGGCTATGCAACCACCGATTATTATAAGGTAGATGCGCGTTATGGCTCCAATGAAGAATATGTTGAGTTGGTTGATAAAGCCCATGAAAAAGGTTTGAAAGTGGTGATGGACTTGATTTTCAACCATTGTGGAAGTGAGCATTTTTTCTTTAAAGATAGACCTTCATCGGATTGGTTCAACTTCCCTGAAGGATATAAGCAAACTTCCTATCGCACGAGCGGTCATTACGACCCTTATACTTCTGATTATGATTTTAAAATTGCAACGGATGGTTGGTTTGTAGAGACTATGCCTGACCTCAATCAGCGTAATCGCCATGTGGCTAAATACCTCATTCAGAATAGTATATGGTGGATTGAGTATGTAGGATTAGATGGTATTCGTCAAGATACACATCCTTATGCTGATTTTGATATGATGTCGGATTGGTGCAAGCAGGTGATGGATGAATATCCTAATTTTAATATTGTAGGTGAAGTTTGGTACCATAGCAATGTAGAAGTTGCTTTCTGGCAGCGCAATAGTAAACTGGCTTACCCTCGTAATACCCATCTTAAAACGGTTATGGACTTCCCTTTAAAAGACCTAACGGAATGGGTATTCTTTAATGAAACGGATGGTTGGGATGGTGGTTTATATAGTATTCATGGTTATTTAGGGCAGGATGTAGTATATGAAGATCCTCTTAATTTGCTGATTTTCTTAGACAATCATGATACTTCTCGTTTCTTCAAAAATGAATCAGACGTGAATATTGATGTATATAAGCAGGCTATGGCATTCTTGCTTACCACACGCGGAACTCCTCAAATTTATTATGGTACAGAGATTTTAATGCCTGGCGATAAGTCCAAAGGTGATGGTTATTTGCGCAAAGATTTCCCAGGAGGCTGGAAAGAAGATGCGCGCAATGCCTTTACACCAGCTGGTCGCACTGATTTAGAAAATGAAGCATGGAACTTCACATCTAAATTATTAAACTGGAGAAAAGATAATGATATAATTGCTTATGGCGCATTGAAACATTTTGTACCTCAATATGGTGTGTACGTATATGAGCGTTCTTTAAATGGTAAATCTGTCGTAATTATGATGAATGGCACCAGCAAAAATCAAGAACTTCCACTTACAAATTATAAGGAAGTGCTCCCAAATACATCAGCAAAAGATATAATTTCAGGGCAAATCGTACAATTAACTAACAATTTATCATTTGCACCCCGTCAAGTATATATTGTAGAATTTAACTAATTAATATCAACACATATGGATAAAAAACCCTCCTTGCCATTTTGGCAAATATGGAATTTAAGCTTTGGATTCTTCGGAGTACAGATAGCTTATGCGCTACAAAGCGCTAATATCAGCCGTATTTTCGCAACCTTAGGAGCTGACCCTAAAAACCTGAGTTTTTTCTGGATTTTACCTCCTCTGATGGGTTTGATTGTACAGCCCATAGTTGGTTATATGAGTGATAAAACATGGATGCCACGCTTAGGTCGCCGCATTCCGTATTTACTTGTGGGCGCAATTGCAGCCGTTGTGGTCATGGTGATGTTGCCTAATGCGGGTAGTTTTAATTTCACCGTTTTAGGAGCACTTATTTTCGGATTGATAGCTTTGATGCTTTTAGATACTGCTATCAATATGGCGATGCAGCCATTCAAAATGCTGGTAGGTGATATGGTGAATGAGAAACAAAAAACCTTCGCTTATTCCGTACAAAGTTTCTTAGTGAACGCAGGTAGCGTGGTGGGCTTCCTATTCCCTATCTTCTTCACATACATAGGAATAGCCAATATTGCTGCGGATGGCGTGGTGCCAGATTCAGTGATTTATTCCTTTTATGCTGGAGCAGCTATTTTGATTTTGTGCGTTATTTATACGGTTTGGAAAGTAAAAGAAATGCCTCCACATGAATACGCACGTTTCCATGGTATAGAAGAAACGACATCAGACAAAAAAGAAAAAAACAATGTGTTTGTACTGCTGAAAAAAGCACCAAGTGTGTTCTGGACAGTAGGTTTAGTACAACTTTTTGCTTGGTCTGCTTTCTTATTTATGTGGACTTACACCAATGGCGCTATTGCTGAGAATATCTGGGGTGTAAATACAGCTGAAGCAGGACATGCCAAATTAGAAGCCTATCAAATTGCAGGTAACTGGGTAGGTGTATTATTTGCGGCACAAGCGATGGGAGCTGTTCTATGGGCATGGGTAATACCACTGTTCAAATCTCCAAAAGTGGCCTATACCATTAGTATGTTGATAGGTGCAACAGGCTTTATTTCAGCTTTCTTTGTGCACGACCAATATATTATGTTGATACCTTACACCTTGATAGGAACCGCATGGGCAGCAACTTTAGCTTTACCATTTGCCATACTTACCAATGCCCTTTCAGGGAAAAATATGGGGGCTTATTTAGGATTATTCAACGGAACCATCACCATCCCACAAATTATAGCAGCACTACTCGGAGGAGTTATCCTAACCTTAGTGGGCTCACATCAAGCAAATATGCTGATTGTTGCAGGTGTTGCACTGGTGTTAGGCGCAGTTGCGGTGGTGTTT
>CAYVWK010000103.1:0-1832 GCA_964455235.1 uncultured Paludibacter sp. | reverse complement strand
TGTTCGGTTGAGCATTTAGATTGGACTCGTAATGCAGTTATTTACGAGGTGAACCTGCGTCAATATACGCCTGAAGGAACTTTTGCTGCATTTCAGCACCATTTGCCTCGCCTCAAAGAATTGGGCGTGGATGTGCTTTGGTTTATGCCTATCCATCCTATTTCTGAAACAAATAGAAAAGGTACTTTGGGTAGCTATTATTCCATCTCAGATTATAAGGGCATCAATCCTGAATTTGGAACACATCAAGATTTTAAAGTCTTGGTGGAGAGAGCCCATCGATTAGGTTTTAAAGTGATAATCGATTGGGTGGCAAACCATACAGGCTGGGATAGTCAGTGGTTGGTTGACAACTCCGATTGGTACGCCAAAGATAGTTTAGGACAAACTTATTCTCCTTATGACTGGACAGATGTGGCACAATTAGACTTTTCTAACGAAGGTCTGAGAGAAGGGATGTTAGATGCCATGAAATATTGGGTAGAAGTCTTTAATATTGATGGTTATCGCTGCGATTTTGCACATGATGTACCTACTGATTTTTGGGAACATGCCCGCGCTGAATTAGATAAAATCAAGCCTATGTTTATGCTGGCGGAAGCAGAAAAACCCGAACTACTCAATCATGCTTTTGATGCTGATTACTCTTGGGAGCTGATGCACATCATGAACGATATTGCTAAAGGCCATAAAAATGCCAATCATATAGCCGAATATCTCCAAAAAATTGATACACTAATTTGTCCCGATGCCTTCAAACTCAACCTGATTACCAATCATGATGAAAACTCTTGGAATGGTACTGAGTTCGAACGTTTAGGTGACGGTGTAGAGGCGTTTGCAGTACTAACATACACACTAAACGGCACACCACTTATCTATACAGGACAAGAAACTGGCATGGATAAACGCTTAGAGTTTTTTGAAAAAGATGAAGTCCCATCCTTCGAAAAAAATAAATATTTTGAGTTTTATCAACGTTTGAACAACTTAAAGCATCAATATAAAGTGTTGAGTGCTGGGACTGCTGGTGGAAAGCTTAATAGATTAGCGACTTCCGAAGATGAAAAGCTGTTTTTCTTCAGTCGTGAAAATCAAACAGAAGAATTATTAGTATTACTTAATCTATCACCAGAACCAGTTGATTTTGAATTTGAGAACAACCTGAAAGACACCAACTTCACCAACTATTTTAATGGCGAACGAATTACAAGTCTTCCAGGGAGTATGCAAGCATGGGAATATCAAGTGTATATCAAAGAAAAATAAAGTTTAAGCAAGCGTTTGCATAGATTTACAGATTCTATGCAAACGTTTGCATTGAATATTCTATCTTTATACTCAAAAAATACAAAGAATAAGCCTTGCAAAGTTTATTTTTGTACACATAAAAGATCCGATTGACCGATATTAGGATAGTACTTTAGGATAATCGATAAATCAAGAACACAACACAATTAAATTTTTATACTTGGAATATATGAAACACAACAAATTTAAACGTTTATTATTTACTTTTTCAGCCTTGCTTTTGATGGTATTCGCTATTCAAGCACAGAAGGTTAACGTAAGTGGAACTATTACAGATGCCTCAACAGGAGATGAACTCATTGGGGTTAGTGTGGTAGAAAAAGGCACTACTAATGGTACTATTACAGACGTATTTGGAAATTTCCAACTGCAAGTGGATGGAAAATCAGTTTTAGAAATCAGTTATGTTGGTTATAAGTCGTTACAAGTTCCTGTGAATGGTAGGACTTCTATCTCAGTAGGTATGACTGAAGATGCCATTGCATTGCAAGAAGTAGTTGCGATTGGTTATGGTTCGCAAA
>CAYVWK010000102.1:0-7330 GCA_964455235.1 uncultured Paludibacter sp. | reverse complement strand
ATTAATTCTTTTTCAGTCAAATGCTCAGCAGCCTGTTCATAAACTTCATCGGACACCTGTCCGACTGCAACCAATGTAACCGCCTCAACCAGTGCGAGAGCAGCCCTTTCTTTGGGAGTAAACAGTTCAGTTTCACGCCACGCATCAAGCAAAAATAATCTTTGTTCGAAGCATACTTCTACAACCCCAACATAGCCTCAAGCGCTTTCGGATCATCCTGTAAAATATTAATTCTTTTCATACCTTTAAAATTATTTCTTGTTTTTTATGATGTTATTTACTCGCTCTTTCTGTAGAACAAATTAATACCTTAAAAGGTTGAGAGGGTTGCAAGATAAACCTTTCACATCCAACACCACCCTCTCACAGCACCACCATCTTCTTTGTGTAGGTTCTGGAAGTGGTGACGCGTGCGATATAGGTGCCTCGGCATAGTGGGCGGTGGATGGCTTTGGATTCGCTAGCGTCGCAAGTGAAGTTGGCTAAATATCGTCCAGTGCTATCGAAAATCTCGATGCGACTGTTTTCATTGCCGTTATTTTGTATGAAAATCGTCCTGTCATTTGCATATACATACACATCAGTGGTATGCATATCTACCACTCTGCTGTCGGTGTTTGTAAGGATTCTAAAACGAGATGAACCTACCACGTCACAGCTGACAAATGTATATTGGGTGTTATCTTGCGTGATGTCTATCAGCAAATCGGTTTCTTTATCTTCTAAATAGATTTTATCGTAATGTTCAGTCATGCCACCTCCATTATTAGCGGTTAAAGTGTAGGTTTTATCTGTTTTATCTGCACCGAAATAAATGTCTGTATTATGAATATTGGGCACTGCATTAATCTGATAAATGCCCGTTTCATTATAACTGTAAAATACTGGAATGCCTTTATCTCCAGCTAGTTTACGACCATCCCAACCATTGTCGAAATCAAAGCTTGTTTCGGGGTGACTAAACAACCAAAGCATATCTCCTGAGTTTTCGCCTTCAATGGTGAGGCGCAACCAAGCTTTTTCTTCAATATTCTCATTCCCTTCTTCTTGGTATTCCTCTATCTCAGGGTCTTCTTGTGCTATTACTTGTGCATATTGAGGTGCACGTTGCGGCATGGTGTTTTGGATATTATGTCTATACTGAATATGAATATTGCCACCCACAATCTCTTCCTTAGATGTTTTTACAAGAAAACCTTGCATAGGAGCTATCTCATTTGAGATGCCTCCAATGCCTGCTGTGTATTTGGGAGATACTGCATATTGACCAGCATAGATACCGCGCATTTTGCCGCAGCCTGTTCCAATTATATGCCCATCTTCATCAAAACAATCATAATAACTTCCTGTAGTATAGGTGTATATAGCCTTTTCTAAGGCCTCATCAAAGTCAATATCTTTAATAGATATGGCTGCTGAATAAGGATTGGAAATGATGTGCTGACCAGGATACTCTCCAGTTGCTGTATAAGGAATTTCTAAACTAAAATCTTCATTGAATAATTGTCCTGAAAAACTGCTTAAACCAGGTGTAGTCTGACTAATAGAATAACCCTTAAATTGATAGAGTTGATCGTGGCTTGAAAGTGGAATCCAGCGTCGTTGTCGGATATTGCTATTCGAGGTACCATTGCCAGCTTCGTGATGCTCGTGAATGACAGAATGTTTAAATAAACTGCCAGCATCATTTAAAGTTTCGAACGGAATTCCAAAATATTGCCAATGTATATCGTTTATATATCCATCTTTATTGGTAGCGTATCGGCCGTAGCTATACATTTCAACAGTTGCTGATATAGGCTTTGATATCTCATTGTTGAAAATCAAAGTACCAGGGGCTTGATGCCGTCCTGCCTTCAATATAATGCCATGAGTTTTTCTTGGATTTTCCAATTCTATCAATACTTTGACACTCCTCCCTGTACCAATTTCTAAAATGGAACTATTGTTAATCAACAGATAATCAGCAATAAGTTCTTTTTTTTCTCCTAAATAGAAGATGGCATCATTCAGTTTATTAAGATGTAAAATATGGTAGGTGGCGGCATGAATTTCTTGATTGTTTTCTCCGTAATATTCTACGCGTGAACCGAAAAGTTTAATATTATATGGAAGATGTCGTTGCGTCATGATATGTCCTTCATTACTAAGCGATTGTGTGACGAAAATCTGATGCCACCTAATATCAAAAATTGCTGCTTCACAAACAAATAACACGTAAATTGTCAAATCACTACTCATAATCAATCTTTGTTCGTTTGCCATCCTCACAATTAAAGTGGTAAAAGATGAATTTTCTGGAGTGTATAGATTTCTGTCATCACCATAATATTCGACTATACCTCCGTAATGATGCGTGGGAATGGTGCCAGAGGTCATGATGGTACCAGAATTATGAATAGTGTTTGCTTGTAAAGTGAACTTAAGCATATCCAAAATACCTGTAGAAGTGGTGTTAAGCGTACATAGACTTAAATCCTGACTAGCATATAGCTTTTTGTTGTTGAAAGTGTTGACCGTCAAAGTGCAAAACGAGGCTCCTATAGGTGTAAATAAATCTTTTCTGCCGCCATAATACTCTACATTCCCACCGTAAATTCTTGGTGGAATAACGTCTGATGTGCGGATAGTTCCTTGATTATCAACGGAGTCAACAAATAATTCGATTTCTTGCATATCGAAAATAGCATTTTCCATGACTTGCAAGGTATCAGCATAAAAATCAGTGTTTGCTAATAGTTTTTTCCCATTCTTTGTAGCTACTCTTATGTATTTAAAAGTAGTATTTTTAGTTATATACACATCAGACCCTTCCCCATAATATTCTACGATACCATCATAAGGTGTTCTCACAGGTATCATGCCTGAGATTGTTTGCAATAAACCTTGGTTGCTTAGTAAGCCATTAACAATAAGCTGATTAGATCTCATATCTAAAGTCGCATCAGCATTGACTTCTAAGCTATTTGTTTCTATTCTGCCGCGTGCCACTAATTTGCATAAATTCTTCAGGTTGATTTGAAGTCTATCGAATTTAGCAGCACCCAAAGGACCAGCTATATCCCTTTGATCGCCGTAGAACTCCACTAAGTTTTCATAGCTTGTAGCTGGAATGGTGCTTTGACTTCTAATGATATGCTGATTATCGATTTTCCCTCTGATACTAATCAATTCATGCGTAAGCATATCCACTGTGTTACCCGTAGCAATTTCGAGCAAACTAGCTACCTCTATTGCGCCTTGTGCAAAAAATGTTTGTTTGTTAGTCAGAATTTTAAGGGTATTAAAGGAGGATGCACCAAGTGGACCATACACATTATTTGCACCATAATATTCCACTATCCCTCCGTAATTTTTGGCAGGAATGCTACCTGCTGTGCGTATTAGTCCGAGATTATTGACCGTTTTTTCAACCTTTAATGTATGAACTCCCATGTCCAATGTAGCTGTTTTCCCAAGATTTAATTGAGTCATGCTTAATTGTCCTAAGGCAAAAGCTGTTTTGTTTTCTTTGTTGATGTTTAATATGTTGAAAATCAAACCTCCAGGTATATTTACATCTTGCTCATCACCATAAAATTCAACTATACCTCCATAAGCGTAAACTGTTGTAGGTAAGTGTTGTTTTGTTCTAAATTGACCTTGGCTGATTAATGTGTTAATAATCAGCATCTTGTGGTTTGAAATGTCGCATGCTGCACCAGCATCAATTTGTAAACTATTCAGCGATAAATCCTCGGTAAGTAGAGGGTAATTGAGACAACTTGGTGGAATTATAATATCTGCATTACTAGGTGGAGCCACTGTATATTTCCAATTACTAGCTTTATTCCAGTCAGAGTCTGTCTTTCCAGACCAAATAAAAGGAGTCGTAAATTCATAAACAGCATATCCCGCATTGGGCGTCCACGCATAAATAGTAGCTTTGTTCTCATCAACTTCAACTTGAATAGAGATATGGCGAGTTTCATTATCGAGATAATGTACTGGAGTGGAAACAGCACAAAGTATGGGTACATCAGGATTTGAAATCTCAAAAATACTGATATCACCTCGAATATTCTGAGGAATAGCTATGAATGGAATAGTTCCAATTTTGAAATAAGCACCACCACCAACATGAGTTGTATAAGGTAGATTGATTTTGGTTGACTGATTATTTATGTTGCTGATATTATGGATGATAGGGTAGGTGTTAGCACCTGTTACTAAGATTTGATTTTCATCTATCCAAGCAATATCAGCACCTAAAGCTTCTCGTCCTACCTCCTGAATGGGAGCAATAAGATGCGAGTTTCTTTTCCCTATATGATTAACGGAATGGCCACTAATAGAGCCATTTGACATATTCCAGATACAAATAACATCATTGTTTTCAATCTTACTATCTTGATGTTTTCCTGAAACCGTGACTCCGGCCAATTTTCCATTATTGGTTGAACCGTACAAAGAAAAATAATCTATGCGCCCCAAATAGCCCAGGTCGTCTAAACCTGCAGCATTGATGTTGGTGAACGTACTGCCATTATAACTTGCACCAAAGGCATTTCCCACATAATCACCATGATTACCCGATGCGAATAGGCTACCATCATTTCCGCTTGTAACCGACCAACCCGCCCAATAATAGTTCTTATCATTCGTTTCTGGATCGGTATCAGCTGGAAATAAGCGAGTAGTGCTTCCTTGATAAGATGCATAGCCTGTCCAATCTCCTGTTGTAGGATTAACCTGATATATAGAGCGATTTTGTCGATCTTTTACGTATAAATTGCCATTGTATAAAGTGGCACTTCGAGCATTGTTATCCCTATTCCATGAATAACTTAGATAATCTGTTTTATAGGTTTGAAGTGATAGTTCTGTGTCAGAGTTATGTGTTAATCCTTTGATATATACTGTTTTAGTATCAGCACCTGTTGAGCTAATGGTTATACGACCATTAAAATCCGACAAACTAGATGGTTTATAGCTAATTGTAACATACCCACCTTGTGTTCCAAGAGAAGTAGGGCTTGGTGTGAAGGCTTGACTATTCGTTGTAATATTGATGTTAGAGCTTAGGTGTTCACCCTTTACGTAAAAACGAATGATACTGCTTTGATTACAAGGAAAAGATGAGCTTACAAACATCTCACTATCAGATATATAGAGTGTAGGTTTTACTCCTATACCTGTTAGGTTTAAGGTGTCGGTTTCATCCTCATATTTAACAATAATATTGCCTGTGTAAAATGCAGTCTCGGTGGGTGTAAATTGAACTGCAATGGTGACAGTATCCGCATTAATATCTAATGTATCTTTCTTAATAGAAAAATAAGGAGAATCTGATTCTACGACTACATCGGTTAAAGAATCATTTGCGCTGATACTAAAGCTCAATTCTTTTGTTTTCTGAATGACTATCTCTCCGAAATTGAGCGAGTCTGGCTCAATCTTAAATGCCTGGCTTTCTTGACTTTTAAGTGAGTTTTTATATAAATTACTACTTGATTGAATGGGTGCTAAAGCATTTCCTTTTATACAAATCAAAAGAAAAATAAGAATAGCATTATAGCAATAATATACTTTATTATTCATGAATTGGCATTAGAAGATGTTAGGTTACAAAGGTAATAAAAAGACCAATATAAAAGACTTAATTTGTGTCTTGATAATAGAATAAATTGTAGATTATTTGAAAAGTTTGCCTTGTGCTGCACCCCGTTCCTTCATCCTTTTTTCTAATTGGGCAGTAAACTCGAAATTCTTCAAACCCCAATCAGGAGAGATTAATAACTCTTTAGGTGATTGAGATACAAAGCGTTCGATAGCAATATTAGGTGATAAAAGTTCAATAAAATCTATTACCAATTCAATGTATTCATCTACCGTAAAAAACTGAAAAATAGCAGGATTCTCAATGGCTTGTTTAGCCATTATAGTGCCTTTTACCAGCTGTAATTGATGTAATTTGATAGCAGTCAGGGGTAATTGATTGATGCGGATAGCATGTTGTAGTATTTGTTCGCGTGTTTCGCCTGGCAAACCCAAAATCAGATGCGCGCCAACGGGAATCCTGCGCTTGGCAGTAGCTTCTATGGCATGCACGGAGCACTGATAATCATGCCCACGATTGATGAATTGCAGCGTTTTGTCGGAGGTCGATTCGATGCCATACTCTAACATCACATAATGCTTCTGATGTAGTTCAGCGAGGTAGTCTAAAAGCGCATCATCCACACAATCAGGACGAGTGCCGATTACAATACCTTGTACACGCGGGTGAGCTAAAGCCTCTTCGTACATGCTTTTCAATTTATCCAAACCCTCATAAGTGTTAGTATATGATTGAAAATAAGCGAGATATACTTGGTCTTTATATTTCTCCTTCTTCTGAAAAAACACCACACCCTCATCAATCTGCTGCGTGATGCTTTTAGTTGTGCGACTATAGCCTGGCACAAATGACTGATTATTGCAGTATGTACAACCTCCATAACCCTTGCTCCCATCCCGATTGGGACAAGTAAAACCTGCATTAATTGAAACCTTCTGCACGCGGTTTCCGAATTGCTTTCTTAATAGGGTGTTGTAGTTGGTGTACATGTTTTGTTGAGTTGTTAAGCTGTTTAGTTGTTTAGTTGTTGAACTGTTGAATTGAATTAGATTCAATAAAGAAACAATGAGAAAACCTCTTCATTTTTCAATTATTCACATCAGCATATAGGCATATTAAAAAATTAATAATTAACCATTAATCATTAATAATTACTTTGACTCCCACCAACCGATCATACCTCTCTCCCCAAGCTCTATGGTACACATAAATCGTATATTCATTCTGCGTTTGCCAATACGAGCCATCTATACGCTGGGTGGTGACTTTTCCTGTGTTTTTAGGTACAAACCAATATTGGTAGTTATAACCGCCTTGTTTGAGCAATAAACTATGGGTGTAAGCTTCTTCTTTGTTGTTGTAATTGACTCTATTTGAGTGATTTAGCTGATTATAGTTAAATTCTCCTCCTAGGTATAATTGCCCATCAAAAAAGGGGTTTTTAGTAGGAAGATAGAAATGCACACGCATATAATCTGCTTCAGTATGCACATCGTCATAGGCGTTTTGATAGTTGATGATAAAGCGACCGTTCACATCATAATCATGCATGTAAACTCCTTTTTGAATTTTATCTTTAACAAGGATAGCGTGCTGCTCCTCCCCATCAAATACAATCCTATCTACCCCTCTATCAACGACATAGCTTGATGAAATATCAAAATTATGATATTCATTTCCACCTTCAAAAATCAGAGATTTATGATTGGTGTAACTGAGTTTATTACCCGT
>CAYVWK010000101.1:0-7348 GCA_964455235.1 uncultured Paludibacter sp. | reverse complement strand
AGTTGTTTGCGAGCTAGGGACAAGTCGCGACTTGTCCGTACAAGGGACGAAGTCCAAAATTTGTGTGTTTTTAATTGAAAAATTTGCACATGCTTGTATTTTTCCACAGCCCATTTCGTGTCCTTTTGCGTCTTTTGTGGTTAAATTATTGAACTATTTCTGTCATTAATAATTAATCATTAACAATTAATCATTAGTCTCATCGGTTCACCGGCACATCATTTCAGAATATTTATCAAGAGCGTACTCAATGAAATCAAGGTTCCTACGATGGAAATCGAGATGGACTCTGCACTACCGATATTGGAGGAGCGTTGTTTGGGACCGTTGGGTTCTACGTACAGCACGTCGTTTTGCTGTAGATAATAATAGGGTGAATGTACTAAATTGATGTCGCGCATGTCGAGGCGGTGGGTTGTGCGTAAACCGTCAATTTCGCGGACTAATACGAGGTTGGCTCGCTTGCCGTAAATAGTCATATCGCCAGCTAAGGAGAGTGCTTCAAAAATGGTAGCACGCTCATTATTAATGTTATAAGTTCCTGGCCGTACTACTTCTCCCAATACTGTAATGCGGTAGTTAGCAAAACGCACCAAGATAATGGGTTCTTCGTTGAGGTAACGTGGATAGATTTTTTCTTTCATCAACTTCACCAATTCAGACTTGGTAAGTCCTGCTACCTGCAACTCTCCTATAACAGGAAAAGTGAGTTTGCCTTGCGTATCCACCAGATAATTTTGCATAGATAAACCAGAGCTCGATAAACTAGCCTGATCAGCAAGATCATACATATTGATGTTTCTTCCACCTGGCAATAACGGTAAGTTAAAAGGAATCGCTGCTTCAGGCGTATTGGTATTTACTGTGATTGTGAGCAAATCCCCTTCCCGAATTACCGCTTCAGGCAAGGGATGTTTCACTGAATCTACATACTCAGAATTTTCTCTCTCTTGCATGTACAAAATGCGCTCATGACTTTTGCAGGAAGCGAAAGTGATGAGGAGAAGGGCGAGGATGATTGGTTTGGTGTTCATATTTTTTGTTGCTGGTTGCTGGTTACTGGTTGCTGGTTACAGCACCGCCTCGTCAGTCACATCCGAAATGCGCCTAACAGACTGAAAACTACTTCGTTACATTTTTAAAACTTCTAAATTTTTGCATTGTGTTGGTTTGGTTATTGTTTGATGACAGCATCTAAGTTGACTTGTACAGTATAACCTAGGCTGTTAACTCGCAAAAGTACGTATTTTTTTGTAATTTTTAGCACTTTACCTTCTTTATTTACTAAAGGTCCAGACGCTATTTTGACCTCATCATGAAGTTTGATTTGCGTCTCTCTTCCTTCAGCATAGCTTAAAAACTCTCTTATGGCATTGATTTCCTTTGGATTAAGCGTTGCTGGTTCACCTTCAAAATAAATAAAACGAGCTACTCCTGGGGTTTTTAAAATATCGTAAAGCTTATCTTTTCGAGTGTTAATAAACACATAAGAGGGGAAAAGTGGTACCTCAACTAACTTAATACGATCTGACCAACGACGTGGGGTTTTGTGCAAAGGCAAAAAAACTTCTATGCCATCATCATCCAGCCGCTCAGCCACACGTTTTTCTGCGCGAGGTGTAGTATATATGATGTACCATAATGGCTCGGTTCTATATGGATTGGGTGTGTTTGTCAAGTTTATAAAGTTTGAAAGTTTATCAAGTTTGTAAAGAGAGGGGTTTAGTGGAAGATGTTTAAATCGCTGGAGATGGATTTACTGGGTAAATTTGCTCCTGATAATATGCTATGAAAAAGGAAATCAGTGCGCCAGCTGTGATATTGATTGCGCAAAAGGGCTTGCTGCTTTGCTGGATATTTGGCGATATAATTATCTGATAGCCAGATAAGTCCTGCTGGATGTTTCAAGGCATCATGGTCTATGGCGTGCAACCACTTTCCATCTTCTCCTAATAGCTCTCCGTGGTCGGAAACATATATCAACAATGCAGTTTTATCCTCCAAAATAGAGATAAGCTCATTCAGAAAATAATCTGTATAAATTATCGTATTATCATAGGAATTGATGATTTCTTCTGGTGAATTTTGAGTGATGACACGACTCGTTGTAGTAGACTGAAACACTTCAAAATCAGGGTGATAATGACTATTGTAGTACCAATGACTGCCAATCGTATGCAATATCAGTAGGGAATTTTTATAGTTTTTTGCTAGATTGGATTGCACAAAAGGCAGTAAATCCTCATCATACCATTCATTGAAATTATAGACTGTTTTTTCGGGATGGGCATAGATAATCGTATCACATTCATTCATAAAAAACACATAGCCTTCGGAAGGGTTTTGATTGGAAATCCACTCGGTGCGATAGCCACTTTTATTGAATAAGGAAATGAAGGAATACTCGTGAAATGCCCGTTCAGTGTGCAGACTATCCGCGCGGGTTAAGATATGCGCTAAACTCCGAGAGGTATAGGTGTATTCACTATAGATATGCGGTAAGGAATACACGTGTTCGCGTTTAGCTAGCAAAGGATTAGTATTGCGAGAATAGCCATTCAAAGAAAAATTACTTGCGCGTGCCGATTCTCCAAACACCAATACTACAATAGTAGAGTCACTTTCATCCGCAGCAATTACATCAATAAAATCGGGTTCAAAATCGATTTTTGGAGCATTGAGGAGCTTTTTATATTTGAAATACTCTGAAAAACTATAGTATATATTATATGGAAAACGTTGGTATAGATTGGAGCGTACCCTATGGTTCCCATTGATAAACAAGAGGATAAAAGCAATAGCAATAATGAGATGCCAGTAGGGCTTTTTGGGGTTTTTCAGTTTGAAACGATAATAAACAAAAAGTAATGCTATCAGCATAGAAATAGCAACAAACACAATCATTTGCCAGGAAATCAAATCGTTGACTGTCTTTTGATAGGTGTTCAAAGCTGCATCAACAATCATGGGTGTAAAAGATGCCTTAAAAGCATATCTATAAAATCCAATTAGAGATCCAGCAAGTGAAAAAAGAGGAAAGAGGACTGCAAAAACATATTTGTTTATCGCCATCAAATAAATTAAAAAGAAGGATGCCAAGCAGACTACACCCCAATAGGCAATGACAAGTACGAGGCTTTTCAAATCGTAGAGCGGACTATCTATGAAATCGGGTAAGATAAAAAATAATCCGACCCACAGTGCTGCTAAAGAGACAAAAATCAGGTGTTTAAGAGAGGTTTTCATCTTATTTAGCACCATATTTCCTCCCTACAGTAAACGGTAAAAGTTTGTTTATCACATACATAACTGGCACCAATATCAAAATTGATAAGACAGTTAGCACATAACTCATTCCTGGTTCATCAAAGATAGAAAGCGGTAATTTGAAACCCCAAACGACCAATGCTTTTACCGCACTTGCTGCCATCAAATGTAAAGCTAGGATGATTAGTGTATTTTCGCCTATATAAGATATAAATTTGATATCTCCGAAATATCGTTCTAGAACTTTGAATGCTGAAATGAGTGTGAATATACCAGCCAAAGCCCCAATATAAAACAAAAAGTAGTTACCCAGATAATTTGCTGATACCCTTGGTTCTATATTCAAATTGTAGATGACTAAGGTAGTTGCAAAAGAGAAAATCGACACTAATACTTGTACTTTCACATCTCCTCCATACCAATTTGAACGTGAAAATAAAAAATCTTTCATGAGTGCACCCAAGGAGTAGAAACTAATCATAGTAAACGCAACATCCAACCCCCATGGCAAACCTTTTATCTCTAATTTGTAGAAAAAATAAGAGGCTGCAAAAAGCAGAGCAAGCTCAACCATTCTCATGTATTTATTTTCCATGAAATAAAAAACAATGTGATGCGCAGTTTGCACCACCATCAAACAAGCTAAGAACCAGAGTGGGGCATGATGAATTAGACTCGCTGATGTGCCTATTAATACACCTTGAAGTGCTTCTGAAGGAGGGATATTCCATGTTGCATCGGCACCATAATGTCGGCCGAAATAGTACCAAAATAAAAAAGTTACAAGATTAAAAAACAGGTAAGAGATCAACAGTTTGCCATTTCTTATCAACAAAAAAGAACCAAAGGATTTGTATTTTGATGATGTAGCAAAAAGACCTGCTAAAAAGAAAAACAAAGGAATAAGAGCAATTCGTATCATACGGCTTGTAAATTCATCCACGCCCGTATGAAGCAAAACCACTCCTAATATTCCAAATGCTTTCGCATAGTCAACCCAGTGGTAGCGATTTGACATAATTCAGATTTTAGTGTAAAAGTTTTTCGTTTACAAACTTAGTTAATCACCATAATTTTAGTGATAGCATTCTGGGTGCCATCTTCATTAGCACAAATTACCATGTAAATACCTGTATTTACTCTACGTCCATACGCATTTTTACCATCCCAAGTCGCCAATTTTCCGTTAGATGTTGTTTGGTAGATTAAATTACCGTTCAAATCGGTAATCTTCACTTGTGTATTATTCACCAAACCTGTAATGGTGATGATGCCGTTGTAATTTTCTCTCACAGGGTTAGGATAAGCATAAACATCTGTGAATACACTAACTGCCTGACTTGCATCGCTTTGGAAAGAAATTAGTCCGTTAGCAGTACCAATAAACAGCTCTCCTGATATAGGATTGATAGCTAAAGATAGAATTTCATCAGACAATAATGGGCTATTGGAAGAAGTAAAATGGTGAATGGTTTCTTGTCCATTTTCTGACATCAAATACAAACCTGAACTTTTAGTACCTATCCATTTACGATTTGCACCATCAATCGTAATTGCTTTCACCGTTTCATCTTTCAAAAGATAATCTGCCTGACCAGTACCATCATTACGAGGAATTTTGATTCGTGAACAAGTATAATCAGCATCAAACGCGCGATTTGGATTATAAAAGACCAAAGGTCCTAATTCTGTGCCCACCCAAAATGTACCATTATGATCTTGTGCTATACTATGATATTCCGTAGGAGAAATCGTACTTCCTAAATTATCATTATCATCAAAGGTCGATAATAAAATCTTTCTATCGTCCGATAATTCATCAATAGTACCATTATCATCATAGATTATTAATCCCTTTGTTTCTTTACGAACAGAATTCAACCATTTATGATTTGGATTTTGGTTAGAGATAAGAATCTGCCCTAATGTCTTCACTTTACCAGCTGCATAGTCATATTCAGTCCAATTACCATCTTTTTTCAACACTTTAATAGGAGCAACTGAACTTGTATTTGCAATAAATAAATTTCCAGCAGCATCGTAAGTCATACCATCTAAGCGAATATACTCGTATGGTCTATGAGCATAGATCGGAGATAGCAAACTATTTTCTCCATGATACCATTGATAAAATTGGTCATTTTTAAACTCAAACATACCTCTACCATAGGAAGTTACAAAGAAATGCTTATCATCTAGCGGGTCAACCGCAACCGACATAAAATCATGTGCAGAATAGCCAATAGCAGCACCAATATCAGCTCCATCTATATTTTTCCATAAGCCATTTTCATAAATCATTACTTGTCCAGTGCGATTATGTTTATCTTCCCAACGTCCACCATTCACTACGAATAATTTTTCGCCAGCAAAGGTCATATTCCAGATATTATTTTCTGCTGGACCTTTGGGTTTTTTGAAAGCAATATTAGATGGACTAACCGTATAATTATAGATAGAAGCAATACCTAAACTACCAGCTGCAGCCCAATATACATCATGCATCTTATCATATTCCATATCATAAAAACCATAATTTGCGTCTGTAGCAAAGGTAGAAACGGCAAAATTAGTATCAACTATATAAATGGTATTACTCCCATTTTGAACGATGAGTCGATTTTCAGATTTATTGACAGCAGTGATATTGATAGCATTCAATATATTCGACCAAGTCCCATCTGTTTCTTGTTTATAGAGCTTTCCGTTGCGCAGCAACAGCAAGTGATTATTGAAATTGAATACCTGCTGCAGTGCACCAGAACCTGGCAAAGCACTCATGGTTTGCCAATATTCATAGTTGACAATATTGGGATGATTAGCATCCGCTTTATAAATTGTACTTTCAGAAAGTGCATAAATTGTATTATTCAAGATGGTGGACGAGAGCACTTTTACAAAAGAAGCATTTGCACCTATGATATAGGTTTCAGCAATCTCTTGTTTGGCTAGATTCAGCAACATCACTCCAAAATCGCAAGAGAGATAAGCTCTATTTCCATCAAAATAGATATCGCTAATACCTTTGGTTACACCCAGCTGTTTGTTATATAAATCAGGGATATTAATTACGCCTGAAGAGGACATAACATCCAGATTACCATTTTTGTAGACAATTAAAAGTTGGTCGTTAATCTCATCATATTTAATCAAACTAATACCGATATCGCTCAATCCACTAATTTTGCTAAATAATTGCATGTCGTCATCTTCTTTGCCAATGGCGAACAGAGCACCATCACTTACAGCATATATATAATTTTGCGACTGAGTAAGCTGTGTCACGCTGTTATAGGCAAGGTGTGTGCGCCATTGTCCCATGGCAACAGGGGTTTCAGTCTGACCAAAAGCAACAATCGCACAAAGATTTATGATGGTTAGGATGAAAATCTTTCTCATATTCTTATTTCTCATTTAAGTACGCACTAAGTTTCTGTATAGCTAACGCACGATGACTGATTTTATTTTTGATATCGTCACCAAGTTCAGCAAAAGTCTGTGTATATCCATCAGGTTGAAAAATCGGATCATAGCCAAAACCAGTATTTCCGCTTTTCTGTTCTGTAATTTGTCCTTCCACTATGCCTTCAAAATAGCTAATTTCTCCTTTTTCAATAAGAGCAACTACGGTTCTAAAACGCGCTTTCCTATTGGTTTTACCAGCCAATTCGTCTAAGAGTTTTTGCATATTCATTTCTGCATCGTGTTCTGCGCCAGCATAACGTGCCGAATATACACCAGGGCGGCCATCCAAAGCTTCTACTTCCAAACCCGTATCATCCGCAAAGCAGTCTAATCCAAGTTTATCATATAGATACTGCGCTTTCATCAAGGCATTCCCCTCAAGCGTATCTGCCGTTTCGGGTATTTCATCCCAACAATCGACATCCCTTAAACTCAAAATCTCAAACTGATTTTTTATTACAGCTCTTACCTCATCAAGTTTATGTTTATTGTTGGTCGCAAAAACTAATTTCTTCATACAAATCTCTAATAGACAAGCTGCAAAGATAAATATTTTTATCTGTATTTATTATTAATGTATAATAAATCAGTAATTTATCAAAGTAAAACTGAATAA
>CAYVWK010000100.1:5257-7368 GCA_964455235.1 uncultured Paludibacter sp. | reverse complement strand
TTTTAGCTTTTGACTTAAGCAAACGTTTCGGTTTTAATTATACTCCCCATGGCCAATTAGTGAATGTCTTCCTCAATGGGGAATACAAAGGCTGTTACCAGTTATGTGATCAGCTTGAAGTGGCTGAAGGAAGGGTGGAAACGGATGAAATGAAGAAGTCACACACCTCGCTGCCTGAGCTGTCTGGCGGCTATTTATTGGAAATGGATGCCTATGCCAATGATGACACTGAACCATCTTGGTTTGCTTCAGGAAGAAATCGTATTCCTGTGACCATCAAATACCCTAAAGACGATAAAATCGTTGCGCAACAGACCAATTATATAGTATCTCATTTCAATCAAATGGAAAGTGCTATTTATGCCTCTAATTATACCCACCCTACACAAGGTTATCGTCAATATTTTGATACTGAGACTTTCTTAAAACACTTTTTAGTGGGCGAAATCAGTGGAAATACAGATACCTATTGGAGTACTTATATGTATAAATTGAGGAGCGATGACAAGTTTTATTTCGGGCCTGTTTGGGATTTTGATATTGCTTTTGAAAATGATTCTCGTACCTATCCCATCAACAATAAACCTGATTGGGTTTACACATTTGGTAGTACTGCTAATGGGGTGAGAGACATGGTGAATCGTCTTTTTTCTGACCAACAACTGCAAAACGAATTGACCGATCTCTATGCTTCTTATCGAGATAATGGCACAATTAGTAAAGATATACTGACTGCAGTGGTAGATAGTTTGGTGCTTGAAATTCAGGCTTCTCAGCGACTTAATTTTATAAGATGGAATATCTTGAACACAAAAGTGCATCAAAACATCTTTGCATTAGGAAGTTATGAGGCTGAAATTGCACATCTTACAACTTATATCCGCAATAGAATTGATTGGATAGATGATAAATTAGAATATGAACCAAATGCAGTCGATGTGGAACGCGAAAATCTACCTTATGTTTGGGTTGAAAATGCTCAGCTTTTCCTTAGCAACTTGGGCGAAAATATGGAAGTCAGCATCTATAATATTTCAGGGCAAAACCTATATCACGCTAAAGAAATATCAAATTCATTGAACATGCAACTACCACAAGGCGCCTATCTTGTACATCTCAAATCAGCTAATAAACAAACAAAAATACTTAAAACTGTTATTTTCTGAGTGTCGTTTTCTATAAATTCTGTATTTTTGACAGCTAATTTTGTATAGATTTTTCAAGATGAATAAGAAGGGGTTTTTCGTTTTAGTATTGATATGGAGCATTTTATCAATACAACATAGTGCTGCTCAAAACAATATCAGGCAAATCATATCTGATTCGCTCACTCAAATTGCTAAAGATTATATCCTTTCAGATACGATTCGGAAGGTGCAGGTTGGTGTCAATACTAAACAGCAAATACTGACTATTACGGCTGCTGATAATTTTGGGGAACTGCCTTTCCGCAAGGAGAATGTGGATAGGATTTACGCTGCACTAAAAACCATCACGCAACAGGCTTATCCCAATTATAAAATAGTGGCAAAAGCCTACGATCGCCCGATTGAAGAGCTGATTCCCAATCACTTAAATGATAAAAAGGATGCCTCTCGTGTGCATGCTTATTCTAATCATCGTACGCCTTTAGTGCGTAATATTTCTAAGCCTTATGAGGTTGAAAAAGGACTGCAAAACCGCAATATTGCGCTGTGGAACAGTCATGGTATGTACTTCAATCAAGAAGAAGGGAGATGGACCTGGCAGCGACCCCGTCTGTTTTTGGCTGTTGAAGATATGCTAACGACCTCTTTCGTGCTACCCTTTTTAGCTCCTATGCTTGAAAACGCTGGTGCTCAGGTGTTTATTCCACGCGAAAGGGATACGCAAACTCATGAAGTGATCGTTGATAATGATGATAAAACCAGTTCTACTTATCAGGAAACTCGTAAAAGCAAATGGGAAACGCAGACTGCTGGGTTTTCTAATAAACAAGCAACTTACAAATACAAGGAAAATCCCTTTAAAATGGGGACTTATCGTTCCATCAAAACTACCACGAATAAACATGATATTAGTACGGCTGAATGGATTCCAGCTATACCAGAAAAAGGAATGTATGCTGTGTA
>CAYVWK010000100.1:0-5157 GCA_964455235.1 uncultured Paludibacter sp. | reverse complement strand
GACTTCCAATCACGTGGTTTTTGGGTGAATTATATTTCGGGCGGTTCGGCTACCAACAAAGCAAATCCTGGTCTGAAAGTACCTATAGATATGGCTTTTGCATTTCATACAGATGCAGGCATCAAGCACAATGATTCGATAGTGGGAACGCTGGGAATTTGCACGGTGCGCAACAATGGAAATGGGAATGGTAATGGAGCAGCAACACGTTACAGCACAGGTGTTTCACGCTGGGCAGCTCGAGATTTAGTTGATGTGATTCAGACGCAGATAGTGGACGATATTCGGCAGACTTACCATCCTGAATGGACGCGCAGGGGTACCTGGAACAAATCCTATAGCGAGGCGCGTGTGCCTGAAGTGCCTACCATGCTTTTGGAGCTACTTTCACATCAGAATTTCACGGATATGAAGTATGCTTTAGACCCCCGCTTCCGTTTCACAGTGAGTCGTTCTATCTATAAAGGTATGCTGAAATACTTAGCCTATAATAATCAACAGGAGTATGTAGTGCAACCGCTTCCTGTGGAGGCTTTTAGCTGCGAATTTACAGCGCAAAACAAACTGCACCTCAAATGGATAGCACCCAACGATCCCATGGAACCAACTGCAAAAGCTGAAAAGTTTATCCTATATACCCGCATAGATGAAGGTGGCTTTGATAATGGGGTTTTGATTGATAAAAACTCTGCTGAAATAGCAATTGAATCTGGCAAAATTTATAGCTTCAAAGTGACTGCTCTTAACAAAGGAGGCGAAAGTTTCCCTTCTGAAATACTATCGGCTTACCGACACCCTAATCAGCAGGAAACTGTTTTGATAGTCAACGGTTTTGAACGTATTAGCGGTCCCGAACACTTCGATTTTGTGTCGCTTGCAGGCTTTATGACGGATAAAAATGCGGGCGTTCCCTATCTATATGATGTGGCGTTTACGGGCGACCAATACGTTTTCAATGTGGACTCGGTATTTGCAGATAATGAAAACCCAGGCTGGGGTGCAAGCAAAAAAGATTATGATACCGCAGTCATACCTGGCAACACCTTCGACTATCCTTTTGTGCACGGACAATCCATTCAAAACAAAGGCTATTCCTTCGTTTCAAGTAGTGTGAAGTCTGTAAAAATAGGTGCTATCAATCTCAATAAATACAAAGTTATCGACTTAATTTTAGGCAAACAAAAGCAAACATCCTTCGGAAAAATGGAAAAAGAGCCTACATTCCAAACTTTTCCATTAGATTTGCAGATTAAGCTGTCGATGTATTGCGCAAATGGTGGAAATTTATTGGTAAGTGGTGCGTATATCGCTTCTGATAGTCAGCAAAACAACCCTCAGCAAAACTATAATTTCGTGGAGAACCTCCTGAAAATCAAAACTGTAGAAAAAGATACCATTTTATTTAGCGGTGTCTTGTATCAAAGTGGAAATAGAGAGTTCTTCAAAAATAAAAAACAGTTTGAATATCATCATTCAATTAATGATAAGGTATATGCGGTGGAAGCACCCGATTTGCTTCAACCTACTCATAATAAAGCATTTGAGATATGCAGATACGAAGGAAATCACTATGCAGCAGGAGTGGCTTTCGATGGAAATTACAAGACTTGCGCATTGAGTTTTCCTTTTGAAACGATTAAAGACCAAGCATCACGTGATATGGTGATGTCGGATATTTTAGATTTTCTCTTCAGTAAAAAACAATAAAAAAATAACGTACTATGCGACTAATCAAACAAGTAACACTGACAATAATACTAGCTTTCACCTTGTTTTCATGTGTACAAACAGGGGTGGTTTTGCCCTCCGCAACGGGCACGCGCTACGAAATTTTGGTGGTGATGGACGAAGCAGCTTGGAAAGCACCTGCTGGTCGTGCCGTAGTGGCTCTGTTAGACCAAGACATGGATGCACTGCCGCAACCCGAGCCTGTTATGAGCATACATTACGTGCAACCATCGGTGTTTGGCGATATTCTAAAACCTTCACGTAATATTCTTTTTGTTGAAATTGATACTCGTTTCGAGCAACCAAAAATCGTTTATGCCTCGAACAGATGGTCACAGCCGCAGTCTGTTGTGCGTGTACAAGTCAAGAATGAAGATGTTCTAGAAAAACTGATAGCTGAATCGGGTGAAAAAATCTTAGATTATTTCTTGAGTACTGAAAGAAATCGCTATATCACTTTGAGCAAAACCAACCTCAATCTAACTGCTCAAAGGGAAATTGAAAGTATGTTTGGTATCAGCATAGACATTCCAAATGAACTTACAAAAATTAGTAAAGGAGATGATTTTTACTGGATTACCAACGACCATCCAGGAGTTAGAAAAGACATGATTATCTATTCTTATCCTTATCGTGACAAAAATACGTTCACTTTAGACTATTTGATTGCCAAGCGAGATTCCATCATGAAAACCCATATTCATGGCGAGTTTGAAGGTTCGTATATGGGAACAGAATTGACCTACCATCAGCCAATTTACAAGGCAATCAACATCAATAACACCTATTGTGCAGAGGTAAAAGGTTTGTGGCGCATGTATGGCGGAGGCTCTATGGGCGGACCATTTTACAGTCATACCCGTGTAGATGAGGCGAATAAGCGCGTCATTACGGTAGAAGGTTTTGTGTTTGCACCAGGGGCTAAAAAGCGCAACCATATTCGCCAGCTAGAAGCTGCAATTTACACCACCAAACTGCCCCAAGAAATGAATGTTATCAAAGAAGTTTCAGTTGTTTCCACATCAACATCCGAAGAATAAAACAATAATATTATGATAGATAATAAGATAGTAATTGCCATAACGCATGGTGATATCAATGGAATAGGCTATGAGGTGATTTTAAAAACCTTGTCAGAACCACGTGTTTACGATGATTTTGTGCCTGTGATTTATGGTTCTTCCAAGGCTTTGGGATATTATAGGAAGATGTTTGATATTCAAAATTTAGCCTTGAATGTTGCGAATACGATAGATGATATTCAGCACAAAAAAATCAATATTATTAATTGTGGTGATGATGAACTGCGCGTTGAGCCTGGAAAGATCACGAATGAAGCAGGAATGGCGGCTTACGAGGCATTGCGGCGCGCCACCGATGATATGAAATCGGGTAAAATAGATGCCTTGGTGACAGCACCTATCAATAAAAAGAATATCCAGTCGGAAGCCTTTTCCTTCCCTGGTCACACAGAATATTTAGAAGGATTATTTGGCAAGAAAGATAGTTCTTTGATGCTGATGGTGAATGATGTGATGCGAGTAGCGGTAGTAACGGGGCATGTTCCAGTTCGTGCTGTGGCTGACAACATCACCACAGAACTGATTACGGAGAAGCTTCGCACCTTCAACCATTCGCTCAAGCAAGATTTTACCATTATCCGTCCGCGCATCGCTGTGTTAGGGCTGAATCCCCACGCGGGAGATGAGGGAGTGATAGGCAGCGAGGAGATGCAAATCATCCAACCCGCATTAGAACAAGCTAAGAAAGAGGGCATCTTGGTGTTTGGTCCCTACCCTGCCGATGGCTTTTTCGGTAGCGGACAGTTCAAGCAATTCGATGGTATTTTGGCGATGTATCACGACCAAGGATTGATACCTTTCAAAACCATTGCGATGGATAGCGGCGTAAATTTCACCGCAGGTTTATCGATAGTGCGCACCTCACCCGCACATGGTACAGCCTATGATATAGCAGGACAAAACACAGCCTCTGAAAGCTCCTTCCGAGAAGCACTATTCATGGCTTACGATATAGTAAAAAACCGAGTTATAGAAGAAGACATCCGCTCTAATCCGCTCCCTATACAAGAACGCAAGGAAAGAGGAGGGAGGATAGAGTAATACGAGTTATTGCACCTCTTCATCTGGAGCTACAAAATCCTGTAGCCATTCCACAATATCTAATTCAGAATCAACCTCCAAGCGTTTTTTGATTCTTTTGCGGCGCGTATATAAAGTATTTTTGCTCACATTCAAAAGATTACATGAGTCGGGAACACCAATGCCTAAACACATCAACACAATCACAATCATATCATGCATGGTGAGATCGGGAAAATCATGTTGAAGAACAGCGAGTTTTCCTTCAAAAATTTTATCTGCTTCATCAATATAATAGCTCCATTCCAATTCTTTTAGCACTATTTGCTCCCTTATGATTTCTAATAAATCATTGTTTTTAAAGGTGTTATTTTGTTGCATCTGATTGAATTGTACACTAAATTCAATACGCTGTTTGAAGTTAGAAAGCAGCAATTCTTTTTTCTTCTCAAGTTCAAGCTGTCTATTTCTCAACTCACATTGAAGTTCATGCAGATATAATGTATGATCAGCCTGCTTTTTCTTATGATAGCCAATGAATGTTATCAGTATAAGAAAGATGGTCAGAATTACGATTATTAGCACACTCAGAATGATGATTTTCCGCCCATTGGAAGCTTTTAATGCAGCATTTTCCTTTTCCTTTTCAGTTAAATCAAACTGCTTATCAACAAGATAAACCTGTTGTTGCAATTTATTGCGGAATAAGGAATCTTGCTTGGAATAAGCCTTCTCCATAGCATGATAAGCCTTTTCATATTCTTTGCCATTACTAAAAATGCGAGCTTCAACAAGATATCTAAAAACCTCAGATTGAATGTCTATTCTTTCTGGTTTTATCAGTCTGTGATAGTACATAGCAGAATCGTTCATTCCCATGTAAGAGTAGGTATAGGCAAGAAAAGATGCATTTCGATTTTGTAGAAACGGTTCATTATTATAGCCTGCCAACAGATAGTTTGTTGCGGTTCTGTAATCCACGTCAGACAGTAATTCACCTTGTCGGGATATAATCTGATATTTCAATGGAGCGTATTCAATTTCATTCGCCAAGTCAAGCGCTTTATTCGAATAGGACATAACACTGTCCAAGGGAGCATCAAGCTGAAGCAGTGTATTGGATATTTCAAAATAAGCCGAAATCAGGTATCTTTTATTTTCAGTTTTTTGGAATAATTCGAGCGATTCTTTGAAAACATCATATGCTTCATCATATATTTCATTTTGTTTATAGAGGTATCCTTTATTAAAAAAACTCAACCCAAGTATGTTATATTCTTCGGTATGTTTTAAGATATTAATTGCATTTTCATACGCAAGCATAGCT
>CAYVWK010000099.1:0-7449 GCA_964455235.1 uncultured Paludibacter sp. | reverse complement strand
GTGGATATGGCTGGTAATATAGGTGTTGGAACCTACGAAAAAGCTTGGGTCGTAAATCGTACAGCACCGCCTGCAGTTACTGAATTGAAAATTGCGCCCGACTATGGGCATGCTGCTGATGATGGTATCACATCAACTGGAAAATTGAATGTAAGTATGCGTGTACATGCTTCCAATGCTCGTATCAAGTTGTATTATAATAGTTTGGGAAGTACGCATCTATTAGTTGATACACTACCACAGCAAACAGGTTTATTCACAATTCCAGTGAATATCCCTATTGCAGGAAGCATGAAATTACAAGCGGAAACAGTGGATCAATTTGGTAATTCATCCGTAGCGGAAATTAATATTTATATTGATGATATGCCGCTATCTGCTTCTTGGGAGGGTATGCCTACTGATGTGAAACGCACACATCCTCAGACTGTTCTGCTGAATTTCTCTGATAAATTATTAACTGATGCTGATTTGCTCAGTCAAATCACCTGTCGATTAAATAATGAAGTTGTTGCGCTTAGCGGTCTGACTATCACCCAAAATAGCGAAACACAATATACACTAGGTGGTTTCGGTTATATAGGAGTAGAGCAGGGCGGTGCATTTTCCGTATCTGTCAATACGACTGCTTTGAGCAAGTACAGTAGCGGTAAAGCAGGTGTAGAAAACTACCGTGCACAGTGGACCTTGCGGGGCAATAAACCACCAGTTGCAGTTGTAGGAGAAAACATGCACAATGTTGAGCGCGGTATGCTGATTACCCTTGATGGTTCTGCTTCTTATGATGATGATATGGATGAGATTAGCTATATGTGGACAGCACCCGAAGGCATCACTTTAAGTAGCAATATCATTGCTAAGCCGATGTTTGTAGTGCCAGAAGAAAGTCCAGATACCTTAATATTTAAATTGATTGTCAGCGATGGCGTTTCACAATCGCAGGAAGTCAGCATGAAGGTTGGTATCTTGAAAGAAATGGGTGTAGAGTCGATAGGAGGTCATTACAACGCCATTGAGGTATATCCAAATCCAACCCGTGGCGATTTTGCAATTCGCTTCACCGACTTGCAGACCTCCAATATGGTAGTCCGTATCTTCAATCTTGCAGGTAAGTTAGTCTATCAGGAGGATATCAATTTAGATGGCACCAACAGCCAATATCCAATCGAAAGTCTCTCTCTCAAACCTGGCATTTATATGGTTGATGTGCGAGACAATAAAACTAAGCCAGTAGGGTTGAGGAGATTGATTGTGAAGTGAGTTGAAAGATATTGTCTCCATCTCTATAAAACATTTCTCGATTTCATGCGTTATATAACTGTTGGAAAATCCAATAATTAATATTATCTTTGCAAGCTAAATTTCAAAAGTGGAATGAGACAACTAAAAATTACAAAATCAATTACTAACAGGGAGAGTGCTTCCTTAGATAAGTATTTGCAAGAGATTGGTAGAGAGGATCTTATCACCGTAGAAGAAGAAGTTGAGTTAGCTCAACGCATACGTAACGGAGATAGACGTGCTTTAGATAAGCTTACCCGTGCAAACTTACGTTTTGTAGTTTCAGTTGCGAAACAGTACCAAAATCAAGGTCTGAGTCTGCCCGATTTAATCAATGAAGGTAACTTAGGCTTGATAAAAGCTGCTGAAAAATTTGATGAAACACGTGGATTCAAATTTATTTCTTATGCAGTTTGGTGGATTCGTCAGTCTATTTTGCAAGCTCTTGCTGAGCAATCTCGTATCGTTCGACTACCCTTAAACCAAGTAGGTTCGCTGAACAAAATTAATAAAGCTTTATCGAAGTTTGAACAAGAGTACGAGCGTAAGCCATCAGCAGAAGAATTAGCAGAGAGACTTGATATTCCCGTTGAGAAAATTACAGACACAATGAAGGTTTCGGGCAGACATATTTCTGTCGATGCTCCTTTTGTTGAAGGTGAAGATAATAGCCTGCTGGATGTAATGATCAACGATGACTCTCCGCATGCAGACCGCGAACTTATTAACGAATCACTTTCTACGGAAATTGAAAGGGTATTAGCAAATGCCTTATCAGATCGTGAACGTGATATAGTGAAGAAATTCTTTGGCCTCGGTGTTCCCGAAATGACCTTAGAGGAAATTGGTGACGAGTTCGGATTAACACGCGAGAGGGTTAGACAAATTAAAGAAAAAGCTATTCGTAAGCTGAAACCACATTCAAGAAGCAAACTCTTAAAGAGTTTTTTAGGATAATATCAATTGTTATTCTGAATAAAAAGGTGAAGTACATAAGTGCTTCACCTTTTTTATGTGTTAAAACTTTAGTAATTTTGTGGAATCAATATCAGAATCTGCATATTTATTTATAATCATGTTTTGGGATATTGTCAAACTTAACTAATGAAAACTGTTTAAAACTTTAAAAACCAAATAATTAAGATGAAAGAAAATAAATCACAAATAATTATTTATCAAACTGAAAATGGGGAAACCAAGTTGGATGTGCGTTTTCAGGATGAAACTGTTTGGCTCACTCAAAAGCTAATGGCAGAATTATTTCAAACATCAATTCCCAATATCAATATGCACTTGAAGAATATATTTGAAGAGGGCGAATTGATTGAAAATCTAACTATTAAGGAATTCTTAATAGTTCAAAATGAAGGAAATCGAGAGGTACAAAGAAAACAAATCTTTTATAATCTTGATGTGATTATTTCAGTAGGATATCGTATTAAATCTCATATTGCAACAAGGTTTAGACAATGGGCTACTCAGCATTTGCGAGAGTATATCGTTAAAGGATTTGTTTTAGATGATGAACGTTTGAAAAATCCAGACTTACCCTTTGATTATTTTGAAGAGTTAGAAAGAAGGATACAAGATATCAGAACTTCAGAAAAACGATTTTATCGGAAAATTACAGATATTTATGCTACAAGCGTTGATTATGACCCAACTTTAGATATTAGTCTTGATTTTTTTAAAACAGTTCAAAATAAATTGCATTGGGCTATTACAGGGCAAACTGCAGCAGAAATCATTAATGAAAGGGCTGATAGCTCTAAATTAAATATGGGACTAACATCTTGGAGAGGGTCTCAAATTAGAAAAAATGATGTCTCAATTGCAAAAAATTATCTTAATAAGTCAGAAATATCTGCTTTAAATAATTTAGTAGAACAGTATCTGATTTTTGCACAAGGACAAGCTCAACGAAGAGTTCCGATGTATATGAAAGATTGGATTAATAAATTAAATGGCTTCTTGACGCTCAATGACAGAGAAATACTCACTCATGCTGGAAGTATATCACATGAAATCAGTAAGGAAAATGCTGAAAAAGAATACGATAAGTTTAAGAAGAATAGACAGAAGTCAATTAGTGAGGGTGATTTGGAAGGGATCATCACAATGATAGAACAAAAGAAAGAAAACTAATTTAAGTTGAATAGTTGGGACTACTTAAAACTAATCAGTCCTTTTTTATGTGTTAAAACTTTAGTATTACGGAAAAAATTCTTTAATATCAGAAAAATTGTGCATATTTGCACTTGAAATATATACACGAAATAAAAAACCGCTTTTGTTTCAATATATATGAATGTTAACTTAGATTTTCCTTATATGAAACCACTGAAATCAATACATGATTTGCATAAAATCAAACAAACTATGGACGAAAACCATTCGTCTGCAACAACTTCATCACCTCTAATTATTATAAAAGTAGCTATGGCAACCTGTGGTATCGCTTCGGGGGCTAAAGATACCTTTGACTATTTTGTGGCGGAACTGAAACGTCGTGATGTAAATGCACAAGTCTTGCAAACGGGCTGTATGTCGTATTGCTATGCTGAACCAACCGTAGAGGTGAGTGTTCCTGGTAATGAACCTTTGGTTTTTGGTTATGTGAATACGGCTAAAGCTCAGGAGATTATTGATAGATATATACTTGCTAATGAGTTGGTTGATGGCGTCATCCCAGCAAGTTACAAAACCATAGAATAAACACTTTTATAGCATTCTAATATCCATTTTAAAACATGAAAGCATGACAAAACATTCTATTTTTGTGTGTGCCGGTATTGGTTGTAGAGCTCTAGAAGCCGATCAATTAAAGAAAAATTTGCAGCGTGAACTGATTATTCAAGGCTTATCGGAAGATGTGCAGTTGGTTACAACAGGTTGCTTTGGGTTTTGCGAAAAAGGTCCATTGGTGAAAATTTCACCTGATAATACCTTCTACGTACAAGTACAACCCGAAGATGCAGCAGAACTTATCCATGAGCATTTTGTGAAAAAGCAGAAATTAGAACGACTGCTCTATATCCACCCTGAAACCAAAAAGCGTGTCACGGAAGCTAAGGATATGGACTTCTACAAAAAACAATATCGTATCGCTCTTCGAAATTGTGGGTCTATCGATCCTGAAAACATCGAGGAATATATTGCGAGAGATGGTTATGCGGCTTTGGGAAAATGCCTGACTGAAATGACACCTATTGAGGTGATTGATGTTATTAAAAAATCAGGCTTACGAGGTAGGGGAGGTGGTGGTTTCCCAACTGGTTTGAAGTGGAAAATTACGAATCAAGTTCCTGGTAACCAGAAGTATGTGGTTTGCAATGCAGATGAGGGTGACCCTGGCGCTTTCATGGATAGATCGCTGCTTGAGGGCGACCCACATTCCATCATCGAAGCGATGGCTATCTGCGGATATTGTATAGGTGCTGATAAGGGTTTGGTCTATATTCGCGCTGAATATCCTTTGGCTATTAATCGGTTACGCAAAGCTTTGCAACAAGCGCATGACATGGGTTTGTTGGGAAAAAATATTCTCGGTACTGACTTTAATTTCTCTGTTGAAATTCGCTTGGGTGCTGGTGCATTTGTCTGTGGAGAAGAAACTGCCTTGATTCATTCTATGGAAGGATTGAGGGGCGAACCAACCTTTAAACCGCCTTTCCCTTCCGTAGAAGGCTATATGGGAAAGCCTACCAATGTGAATAATGTGGAGACTTTTGCAAATATCCCTGTCATTATTAATAAGGGTGCAGACTGGTTTGCCAGCATAGGTACTGAAAAATCTAAGGGTACGAAAGTCTTTGCGCTTGCTGGGAAAATTAATAATGTGGGTCTGATAGAAGTGCCTATGGGTACGACTTTACGGGAGATTGTGTTTGATATTGGTGGTGGTATCAAGGATGGTAAAAAGTTCAAGGCTGTGCAAACGGGCGGACCATCAGGGGGTTGTTTGAGTGAAGCTTTTCTGGATACCCCTATTGATTACGATAACCTCATTGCAGCAGGTTCTATGATGGGTTCGGGAGGAATGATCGTATTGGATGAGGATGATTGTATGGTTTCTATTGCTAAGTTTTATCTCGAATTTACCTTGGATGAATCTTGTGGGAAATGTGCTCCTTGCCGCATTGGCAATAAACGCCTGCATGAATTGTTGGAGAAAATTACAAGTGGAAATGGGGAAAAAGAAGATTTGACTAAGCTTAGAAATTTAGCTACTGTGGTAAAGGAAACTTCTTTATGTGGTTTAGGACAAAGTTCTCCCAACCCCATCCTTTCAACTATGAATAGTTTTTTTGATGAATATAAAGCGCATGTAATTGATAAGACTTGTCCAGCAAAACAGTGTAAAGACATGATTACTTTTACTGTGATAGAAGAGGAATGCACGGGTTGTACGCTCTGTTTCCGTAACTGTCCTGTTGATGCGATTACGGGAGAGAAAGGTCAAATTCATTTCATCGACCAGGCCTTGTGTATTCGATGCGGTATCTGCTATTCCAAATGTAAATTTGATGCTATTTTAGTTGAATAAATTCTTCTGATAATTAAAGTTTGATAGTCTAAATACGAACACAATAAGCTTAAAACCATGATAAATCTAACAATCGATAATAAGCAAATTCAGGTGCCTAAGGGTACTACTATTTTAGAAGCTGCTTCTACTTTAGGTATTGATATTCCGACTCTTTGCCACATGAAATTGGATGATGTGAATATCGAAAATAAACCTGGAGCTTGCCGTATTTGTGTTGTTGAAGTGGAAGGTAGGAGAAATTTAGCTCCTTCTTGTTGTACTGAAGCTACGGATGGTATGATATGCAAAACCAACTCAGTGAGGGTGATAAACGCTCGGCGTGTTATCATGGAGTTGATATTATCTGACCACCCAGCAGAGTGCTTAATTTGTTCAAAATCAGGTGATTGCGATTTGCAAGATATGGCGCACCGCTTGGGCATTAGGGAGGTGCGTTGCAATGGTGAGCAAACGAACTACCGCATGGATGATTCGCCTGCTATCATCCGTGATCCGAATAAATGCATTATGTGCCGTCGCTGTGAAATGATGTGCAACGAGGTGCAAACGGTTGGAGTGCTCACAGCTATGCAGCGCGGTTTTCATTCCGTGATAACTCCCGCATTTCAGCATGATTTGATGCATACTGAATGTACGTTTTGTGGACAATGTTTGGCGGTTTGTCCCACTGGCGCTCTTACTGAAGTGGATGAGACAGGTAAGGTTATTCGTGCTTTAGCTGATGCTAAAAAAACGGTGATTGTGCAAACTGCCCCTGCTGTAAGAGCCGCATTAGGTGAAGAGTTTGGTAACAAACCAGGTACTTTGGTAACAGGCAAAATGGCAGCTGCATTAAGGCGTTTAGGTTTTGATTATGTGTTTGATACTGATTTTGCTGCCGACTTGACCATCATGGAGGAGGGTACAGAATTATTGAGACGTTTGAATGGTTTTTTAAAAGGTGATAAATCCGTTAAGTTACCTATTTTGACTTCCTGTTGCCCAGCTTGGGTAAACTTCTTTGAGCATCAATTCCCTGATTTATTGGATATTCCTTCTACTGCTCGTTCGCCTCAACAGATGTTTGGCTCAATTGCTAAAACCTATTTTGCTGAGAAATTAGGCATCAATCGAAAAGATTTAATAGTAGTTTCAATTATGCCATGCGTAGCTAAGAAATACGAAAAACAAAGAGATGAGTTTATTGTTGATGGTAATCCTGATGTGGATATTGTGCTGACTACCCGTGAATTAGCTTATCTCATTAAACTTTTCAATTTAGATTTGAACGCTATGCCAGAAGAAGATTTCGATAGTCCGATGGGTGAATCCACTGGTGCAGGGGTAATTTTTGGTACTACAGGTGGTGTGATTGAAGCAGCTGTTCGCACAGCCTATGAAGTGCATACTGGAAAGGATTTGCCACGTTTAGATTTTCATGAATTGCGTGGCTTGAACGGTTTACGCGAGGCTACGATTGATTTTGATGGTCTGCCTCTGAAAATAGGTATAGCGCATGGATTAGGCAATGCGCGTAAGATGTTGGAAGACATTCGATCAGGAAAAAGTCAGTACCACGCTATTGAAATCATGTCTTGCCCAGGTGGCTGTATTGGGGGTGCTGGACAGCCCTATCATCA
>CAYVWK010000098.1:0-7586 GCA_964455235.1 uncultured Paludibacter sp. | reverse complement strand
TGTTGTATCTCAATCAGGAGCAATTTAAGGAGGATGATATCTATGAATTATTGACACGAAAAAATATCGCAGACTTTGCAGGCATTACAGTCGAAAGTACAGTGAAATTTCTCAAGGAATTTGAAGCGGAAGGCATGCTCGAACTATCCGGGAAACGGGTTAATATTTTAGATATTGAAAAACTTATCAATATTTATCAGCATGGATAAAACTGCTGTGTTTTAGCTTACACTTTTACTTAAACTGCTGTTTTATCGAAAATTTGATATTTCTTTTGGATACTAATGAAAGTTATACTCTACTGAAAAACATCAAAAAACTTGGGTGATATACCCTATGCTTTTATATTTGTTTTCTTTTTTATTGAAAATAAGCACTTCTCGCTTTTACTTATTTTCTTACTTATCAATCATTTAAACAGAAAGGACATATAGAGTTATGTATGCAGAAAATTCATTTTTATACCAACCAAGACACTACAAAACTATTGAACTATGGAAAAACATCACCGATAAAGAGTGGTATGACCCCCAATGGCAATTGAAAAATGCTATTAAAACTGTTGAGCAACTGCGAAAAGTCATCAAGTTGTCAGATTATCAAGCAAGCGAAATAGAAAGGGTGATTGCAACACTGAAAGCTGAAGGTAAAGACACCTTACGCATTACGCCATATTACGCTTCTTTGATGCATGAAGATCCGTTTAATCCGGTGATGCTTCCGGATGAAAAAGCCGAGAAAAGATTAGATCCGATTTTTTGGCAAAGCGTACCTACTCCTGCCAATTTACTTTTTCCAAATACCGGCTTAGAGGGCGCAATGGATGAGGGTTCACGCAGTTATGGTGCCGTCTATCAGCGATACCCAAACCGCGTTGCCTTGTTCGTTGCCGAAAACACCAGCTGTGCCTCTTATTGCGTACATTGTCAACGTGCCAAATCTTTGGATACTTCTGCCAATGTCAATACTACAGAAATTAATAAAGGACTGTTTTATATTTCCTATAATAAAAATATTAATGAAGTCTTGGTAACCGGCGGCGATGCACTGCGCATCAGTAAACACATGTTGCAATATGTGTTGGAGGAATTAAGTCGCATTCCACATTTGAGAGTTATCAGAATTGCTACCAGGGTGCCTGTGGTCCTGCCTATGGCTATCACGGATGAATTGTTGGAGTTGATAAAGACATCTGCTAATAAGCATAATAAGGGAATAGCGAAATATGTCTATTTCATGACGCATATCAATCATCATCAAGAAATAACAGCAGATTTAGCTGAAGCGGTAAAAAGAATTAACAATCATGGCTTTACCATTCGTAATCAGACTGTGCTGTTAAATCACGTAAATGATTACTACAAGACTTTGGCAGAGACCTTTAGGCGCATGTTTTGGATAGGTGTTCATCCTTATTATCTGCTGCAATGCCACAAAGAAAAAGGCATTGTGCATTTCATCACGCCCATTCAAATTGGGGAAATTTACATGAAAAATTTGCAAGGTTGGATTTCGGGCATCACCATGCCACGCTACGCTGTGAATGTGGAAGGTGGTGGTGGAAAGGTTGTATTGATGCCTTCCGGTCACGATACCATGAATACTAAAATCAAAATTGATGAAAAAATATCTGAAAGTTTTGCCAATGTATATACTTGGGATGATAAAACCATACGTAAATATGAAGCCTTAGGTCGGTCAACTAAAAAAGAATTTGCTGAGGGAGTGAAGATTATGGATAGGTTTATTGGAAGAAAAAAAGTATTTTTGCCAAAACTCATTCTAATTGATAGAGAGGGTAAGTATTTAGAAACAACTAATCGGACGAAATTGCCGAAAATTGAGAAGATGAGGAAGGCTGAAATGCTGGATTACAGGCTGTTTAAGAAGAATATGCCACTAATTAATCCTGTTGATAATCTGAGGCATATTGAGACTGAATATAAAAAGTCGAAATATTTCAAATAAATTGATTGTATCTTAGTTAATTATATACCATAATTTTTAAACAAATTTATCATGGATAGACGAAAGTTTTTACAAAACAGTTCTCTTGTCGCTAGTGGGCTGTTATTGAGTGGGTTTCAGCTTGCTTCCTGTAAGTCCAAACCTAAGATTCGCAAGATTGCGCCAGGTGACAAAGTTAATTTAGCATGTGTTGGAATTGGAAATCGAGGAAAAGATATTATCAAAAGTTTGTATAAAACCGGTCATTGCAATATTGTCGCACTATGTGACACTGATTTAGGTGCTGATCATACGGTTGAAATTCTGAACAAGTTCCCTGATGCTGCTACATTTCATGACTTTAGAGTGATGTTCGATAAAATGAGCAATGAAATTGATGCAGTTTGTATTGGTACACCGGATCATAGCCATTTTCCAATAGCCATGCTGTCTATGTCATTGGGGAAACACGTATTTGTGGAGAAGCCCATGGCTCATACCTTTGAAGAGGTTGAGTTGATGATGAAAGCTGAAAAGAAATATGGTGTGGTAACTCAAATGGCTAATCAAGGGCATTCTGAAGCTAATTATTTTCAATTTAAAGCTTGGAAAGAAGCCGGTATCATTAAAGATGTTACGGCAATCACCGCACATATGAATAATCCACGCAGATGGCATTCTTTCGATTCCAATATGCAAAGTATGCCCGCAGGTGAGCCTGTGCCATCAACTTTGGATTGGGACACCTGGCTAACAACCAAATTTTGGCATGATTACAATCATGATTATATCAATGGGCAGTGGCGCTGTTGGTACGATTTCGGCATGGGAGCTTTAGGCGACTGGGGAGCGCATATCATTGATACGGCACATGAGTTTTTAGATTTAGGCTTGCCAACCGAAATTAATATGCTTTATGCCAATGGGCATAATCCATTTTTCTTCCCATATTCATCAACCATTTTATTCAAATTCCCCGCAAGGGGGGATATGCCTCCTGTAGATATTACATGGTATGATGGTTTGGATAACCTGCCTCCTATCCCCGCAGGCTATGGAAATGTGGAATTGGATCCAAATATTCCGCCTCCAACAAGTGGTGAAATTATTCCTACTCAATTGAATCCCGGGAAAATTATATATAGTAAAGAACTTACTTTTAAAGGGGGTAGCCATGGAAGAACCTTAAGCATTATTCCGGAAGAAAAAGCCTTGGAAATGGCTGACAAGTTACCGGAAGTACCGGAAAGTAGCTCTAATCATTTTGAGAACTTCTTGTTAGCATGTAAAGGACAAGAAAAAACACGTTCTCCTTTCCACTTGGCTGGTCCACTTTCGCAAGTCTTCTGTTTGGGTGTAATTGCACAACGTTTAAACACCAAACTATTGTTTGACAGAAAAACCAAGCAGATAACCAATAATAAACTTGCTAACGAACTATTAAAAGGTTCAGCACCCAGAAAAGAATGGAAGCAGTTTTATAAAGTTTAATTATATCAACTATTAAAATATAAAATCAATGAAAAAAATATCATTATTATTAATTGTCTCCATTATAGGGCTGTCAGCTTGTGGTGAGGCACAATGGGAGAACTTATTCAATGGAGAAGACTTGACAGGCTGGGTGGTGCTGAATGGCTCTGCCGATTATAGGATAGAAGATGGAGCCATTGTAGGTACCAGTAAATTAAATACACCCAATACTTTTTTAGCAACTGAAAAAGATTATGATGACTTTATCCTCGAATTTGAATTTAAAGTGGATGATGGTCTAAATTCGGGTGTGCAGTTTCGTTCCTTGTCTAGTGAAGACTACAACAAAGGTAGGGTACATGGCTATCAGTTCGAAATAGATCCTTCTGAGCGAGCATGGACAGGTGGTATTTATGATGAAGCTCGTAGAGGTTGGCTCTACGATTTGACAGAATATCCTGCAGCACAACAAGCATTTAAAAATGAAGTGTGGAATAAAGCGCGTATTGAAGCTGTGGGTAATAATATCCGCACTTGGGTGAATGACATTCCCTGTTCAAATTTATTAGATGCACAAACCCCTTCAGGATTTATTGCGTTACAGGTTCATTCCATACGTGATGAAGCTTTAGATGGCAAAGAAGTATCGTGGAGAAATATACGCATTTTGACTACAAACATTGAGAAAGAATTGTATCCCGATTCAAAATTAGCTCCGCAGATTAACCGTATTCCCAATTCGATTTCTAAGCAAGAAGCTGCTGAAGGATGGAAGTTGCTGTGGGATGGAGAAACCTCCGAAGGATGGAGAGGTGCTAAATTGACTGACTTTCCTCAGAAAGGTTGGGTGATTGAAGATGGAATACTAAAAGTGTTGAAATCAGATGGTGGAGAATCAACTAATGGTGGAGATATCGTAACCATACAAAAATATAAAAACTTTGAATTATTGGTTGATTTTAAAATTACCAAAGGTGCCAATAGTGGTATTAAGTACTTTGTTGATACTGAATTAAATCAAGGAAAAGGATCTTCCATAGGTTGTGAATTTCAAATTTTAGATGATGCCTTTCATCCTGATTCTAATTTAGGTGTTGCGGGTAATCGTCAATTAGGTGCTTTGTACGACTTGATTCCGACTATTCCTAATAAGCCTTTTAGAAGGAGTTTCTTCAATACTGCCAAAATCATTGTGCAGGATAATCATGTTGAGCATTGGCTCAATGGCGTTAAAATAGTTGAGTATGAGCGCAACACACAAATGTGGAATGCTTTAGTTGCATATAGTAAATATAGTGTGTGGAGCAATTTCGGCAATTTTGAAACCGGACATATCTTGCTGCAAGATCATGGCGATGAAGTTTGGTTCCAAAATATCAAAATCAAAGAATTAGACTAATTGACATACTATCTAAATTAATTCCATATATTTGTCGCTCATTTTTTTAAATAAGTTATTATGAGACGAATAAGAGTATTGTTAGTTTTGGTATTGACATTCAGTATGATGTCTTTTGCACAGACAGATAAAATTGTAGGCAAATGGAAAACCATAGATGATGCTGATGGTTCTGAAAAATCTATTGTCTATATTTTTAAAGCTACCAATGGCAAGTATTATGGCAAAATAGAACATTTGTTCAAAAATCCGGATAAATTATGTACCGAATGTACAGGTTCAGATGCCAATAAGCCAATACTTGGTTTACGCATTATCAATGATATGGTTGAAAAAGATGGAACACTAACGGGTGGAACTATCTTAGACCCCAATAATGGTAAGGTATATAAATGTAATATCAGTTTTGATGAAAAGACCGGAAAACTAAATGTGAGAGGTTCCTTAGATAAGAGAGGTCTGTTGGGAAGGACTCAAATTTGGATTAAGGCAGAATAAAAACAGCAGATCAATTAGTGTAAAACTGTTAAAAGATAGGGTTTCAGCCATCCTGATGCTTAATGGTGGTTAAGTGTAGTTAAATGCACTCAAAATATTCGGAGGGGTACATTAAATCGCTTACTTTTGCACTGTGTTTTTCATGGTATTAGATTTAAGGTTAATAAAGAGATTGGGTTGTCGTGAGACAGCCCTTCTTGTTTTATAGGACTTTCATATTACATATGGAAGTTTTTTTATTTAATGACCGCCACCTTTAAAGATTACTGTAACACCTTTCCAAATAACGTATAAGTCTGTTAGCAATAACTTCCATGCGGGGTAGTGGAGGTGTCGGTAAACATATTCATATTCATAAACAGCTTTGCCAAACTCTTCTGTTCCTTTGCGAACATGCCCGTAGCCTAATAAGCCTCCACGAATTAGCTTCCTGCTTACATTGCCTTGTGCCAGGTCGCGTTCGTAATGATGAACAGCCAAGGGACGTGGTCCAACTATAGACATATCTCCTTTGAGCACTAAAAAAAACTGAGGCAATTCGTCTAAATAGAATTTCTTTACGAAACGCCCAAGATAAGTTCGGGCTTCCGGCATCCATTCATTTTGATATGCATGCCAATCACCTTTAGCTTGCAGTTCCTGGTCAATATAAGACTCTTTGATTAATCGTATTTTCCATTTCTTGAATTTTTTTCCGTGACTGACGCCGTAATAATAAAAGAATAGCGGACCTTTATTTTCAGGAATGAGCCATCCTTCTAAAAAATTAAGTATGATGAGCAGGATGAGGATAGGAGAGGTGAAAATTAATAAGATACCGGCTATCAATTTGTCAAATATCAATTTTGGAAGAGGAACCTTGAGCGGCTCTTTAAGTTCAAAAATTTCTTTATATTGCTCTTTGATTTCATCTGATGGGGGAGCGTATGGAAAAGCTTCAATCGGTTCGCTTGTGTGATTTATATTTGTTTCTGTCATTTTTTGAGTATTCTGGTGGTATGCACCCACTGACTCCGGCGATACACATCCGGTTTCGAGGTGTTTGTTTTTCTTTAGATTGGCAAAATTACTGATTTTTTCTTAATGTTTCTCCTTTTGTTGTAAAACGATGTGAACTATGTGTTTTCTGTAAGCTTTACATCCAGTAATCTACTGCCCGATAATTTTCAATAAATTAACACCTAATTTCCAATAAATCAGCTATCTTTGCACCTATTTGTAAAAATTCAATTTTAAAATGGATAAAATTAGTTATGCTTTGGGTGTAAGCTTGGGCACCAATCTAAAAAACAGCGGTTTTACAGTGATTAATGCAAGTAGATTGTCTGATGGAATCAAGCAGGCTGTTGAAGGTGGACAGTTGGAAATGAGTTTGAATGAGGCACAAGCCCTCATCAATGAGCATTTTGAGAAACTTCAAGCTAAAGCTTTTGAAAAGAACATTCAGGAATCTAAAGAGTTTTTAGAAAAAAATGCTGCAAGAGAAGAAGTGAAGACAACTGCTTCCGGTTTGCAATATGAAATTCTTACCGAAGGTAAAGGCGCAATACCTAAAGCAAGCGATACCGTAAAAGTACATTATCATGGCACTTTGATCTCAGGTGAGGTGTTTGATAGCTCTGTACAAAGAGGTGAACCGGCTACATTTGGCGTAACGCAAGTGATACAAGGATGGGTTGAAGCATTGCAACTCATGCCTGTTGGTTCAAAATGGAAATTGTATATTCCTTCTGAATTAGCTTATGGAGAAAGAGGTGCCGGTCAGATGATTGGTCCACACACAAGTTTAATTTTCGAAGTAGAACTACTCGACATCGTATAATCATAGTATATCCATATTTATGAAGAAATTTATTATTATTGCGCTAACGCTAATTGTTATTTGTCCTGCTCACGCAACAATTTGGCCCTTTAAGAAAAAAGAGAAAGCATCTGTAATTACAGAAGTGGTGGAAGAACCGCAGTTGGTATTGCAGAATGATGTTGATTCAATGAGCTATGCCTTAGCGGTGAATATTGCTACAGATTTGTCTAACAATCTGCAAACCTTACCCAACAAGGGAGCTTACAATCTCGATCTTTTTTTATTAGCATTCAATACAGTTATGCAAGGTGACTCTACCATCATTTCTCCTGAAAATGCAGGTGGAATTTTACAAGAATACTTTACATTAGCACAGGAAAAGGAAGCTAAAGAACAACGTTCTGAAGGCGAGCAATTTCTGAAAGAAAACGCTATGAATCCTGCTGTGCAGACAACAGCTTCCGG
>CAYVWK010000097.1:6118-7648 GCA_964455235.1 uncultured Paludibacter sp. | reverse complement strand
AATGAATGTGAATCCTGCGTTTCTTTTAATCAGCAACGCTCTTTCAATATCCATGAGTTAGATGCTGCTTCCAATAATAGCGTGGATGATATTCGCTCGCTCATTGATCAGGTGCGCATTCCACCTCAAATTGGGAAATATAGCGTATATATAATTGATGAGGTGCATATGCTGTCTTCTCAGGCTTTCAATGCTTTTCTGAAAACTTTGGAAGAACCGCCTGCTCATGCTATTTTCATCCTTGCTACTACGGAAAAACATAAAATTATTCCGACTATTTTATCGCGTTGCCAAATTTACGATTTCAATCGTATTACAGTGCAAGATACAGTCGAACATCTGAAATATATTGCTGATAAAGAGCAAGTTAAGATAGATGAGAATGCACTGAATATCATTGCTCAAAAAAGTGATGGAGGGATGCGCGATGCCCTATCTATCTTCGACCAATTAGTCAGCTTTTCAGGCGATCTTATTACCTATGAGGATGTTATCAGTAATTTAAATGTATTAGATTATGAGTATTATTTCCGTCTGATAGCGGCTGCTTTACAAGGTGATGTCAGTAGTACATTACTGATATTCAACGAGATACTCAACAAAGGTTTTGATGGTCACCACTTTATTGGGGGATTGAGTCGCCACATTCGGGATTTACTGATGTGCAAAGACCCTCAAACTATTGTATTGATGGAGGTTGGTGCTGATTTAGGCAAGCGTTATCATCAACAGGCACAGCAATGCAGTCCAGATTTTCTTTTTCAAGCTTTAAAAATCTCCAATGATTGTGATTTAAGTTATCGCCTAAGTAATAATAAACGTCTTTTAGTTGAATTGGCGCTGATACGTATTGCGCAGCTTAGTGGTGAAAAAAAAACACTACTAAGTGACGAGAAGAAAGTTGAACTGAAGGAGATTAAAGGAGAGGATGTAGAGGCGAATAACCATTCACCCAAAATAACTCCTGAGCCTACTAAGAAAGAACAACCAGCTAGTGTAGAGGCGAATAATCATTCATCTGAAATTAAGGAAGTCAAAGAGGTACCAGAACAAACCGCTAAACGCCCATCTATTTCTATTTCCTCTGCTCTTAAAAAGAATACTGAAAGAGCAACTGCTTCGCCAGAAATTGTTCAAACTCCAACTCCTATTATTCTAAATGAAGAATATAGTCCTGAGAGTTTTTTAAAGGCATGGAAAGATTATGCATTTGAAATACCTGACAATCTGAGTGTTGTAAATTATATCACAAGCAATCAGCCTATTTTAACAGCTGACCATAGTTACGAACTAAGCTTCACAAATAGCTTTCAAGAAAATGACTTAAAAAAAGAATTGAGTAGAATTGCAGCTTATCTTCATCTTAATTTGAAAAACTCAAATATTCGATTTACTACTAGAATAGAGGAAATTGACCATAAGAGTACACGTAAAAACCCTGAGGATATTTATAAATCTATGGTAGAAGAAAATCCACAGATCAGTATATTTAGACAAGATTTAGGGTTGGAGATTGATTGATTGATTGAT
>CAYVWK010000097.1:0-6018 GCA_964455235.1 uncultured Paludibacter sp. | reverse complement strand
GATTGATTGATTGATTGATAGTTGGATTACCTTTTCCAAAATATTGGCGTAAAGATAATCAAGACTGTGAAGATTTCTAATCTTCCTACCAGCATAATAAAAGATAAAAACCACTTGGAAAAAGTGGGGATGGATGCATAGGTAGCCATAGGTCCTATATCTCCCAAACCTGGTCCCACATCACTGATACAAGCTATCATCCCTGAATAAGATTCGACGAAACCCATACCTGTGAGGGACAAAACTATCGTGCCAGTGAAAATCACCAGCATGTATAGCACAATAAAAGCTAAAAGACGCGTTATCACATCCTCTCTCACGATCTGATTATTATACTTAACAGGAAAAATCGCATTGGGGTGAATGATGCGTTTAAACTCATAATAAGCATATTTTAATACCAAAAGTACTCTGATTTGCTTCATACCACCCGAAGTAGAGCCAGCAGAAGCACCCATCAACATCAGTATTATAATCAGTATCCAAGCTGCGTGATGGATGTTGGTATAATCAAAAATAACAAAACCAGTGGTTGTAACCGTTGAAATAACAGTAAATAAGCTCTTACGAATAGTTTTTTCTATAGCAGAAAAATTGGGCAAATCGTACAAATTATGCTGCAAAACAACAAAAATCAGTGCAAAAGATACAATAATGAACAAAAGAAACCTCAATTCATTATTATTTTTGATTTTAGAAAACTTTCCATGCACTAGGAAATAAAACATGCTGAAGTTGATACCTGAAAACAACATGAAAATCATGATGATATATTCAATAGCAGGAGATTCCCAATAACCAATACTAGCTTGCTTCGTTGAGAACCCACCAGAAGCCATAGTAGTAAGGCTATGATTAATGGCATCAAACCAACCCATACCAGCCACTATCAATAGTCCAATCTCTAGGATGGTGAGAACAATATATATGCTCAGCAAAGTACGAGCGGTTTCGCTAATTTTTGGGTGCAGCTTATCTTTAGTTGGTCCTGTAAATTCTGCAGAAAATAGTTGTATAGTGCTAAAGCCAAATATCGGCAGTAAAGCCATGGATATCACGATAATACCTAATCCACCTATCCATTGAGTTAGACTTCTCCAGTACAAAATACTATGTGGTAGAATTTCAACATCTTCAAAAATAGTAGCACCAGTAGTGGTAAAACCCGACATAGTCTCAAAGAAAGCATCAGTCAGTGAAGGTGCTACCCCACTCAACCAATACGGAAGTAAGCCTATCAGTGTAAAAAACACCCAGATGGATGTCACAATAACAGATCCTTCTCTTTTACCAATATGAGGAGATGCATTTTTACCGAATAAAAAGAATGTAAAACCTAAGATTAGAGAGACACAAGATGCGATAATAAAATGTGTAATTTGTTGCTCGTGATATATCCATGCAACCAAGATAGCTGACAAGATAAAAACACCCTCGAACAGAAGTAAGCCTCCTATTATGCGAAAAATCAACCTATGATTAAACTCTCTGTACATCAATTAAAAAAATTCTCAATTTTGCGAATAGCAGAAGAAACACAAAAGCAAATCACCTGGTCGTCGGCCTGAAGAACAGTATCTCCTGACACGATAAAACCCACACCATCACGCACATAGCCACCGATATTCACATGTTCGGGAAGTCTCAGATTTTTAATTTTCGATTTAGTGATTTTTGCACCTTTTTTAACGACAAACTCCACCACTTCAGCATCGGCAGAGCTCAGTGCACGCACATCCAACACATCCGCATCAAGTGTTAATTGGTAAATATAGCTTGCAGCAATCACTTTTTTATTGATAACAGTGCCAATATCCATACTTTCAGCCAACATGATATAGTCAATATTTTCAACTTCAGCTACCGTCTTTTTAACCCCTAAACTTTTAGCTGCTAAACAAGCCAAAATATTTTCTTCTGAATTAGATGTTGCAGCCACAAAAGCATCAACATTTTCAATACCTTCCTCCTTTAAAATATCCATATCACGAGCATCAGCATTGATTATCAGAGAGTCTTTACAAGATTCTGCTAATAAATAGCTTTTTTCCCTATCTTTCTCCAAGATTTTCACGCTCACATGAGGCGGCAGATTTTTCACCGTACGTTGAGTGATGCGACTTCCACCCATAAACATCACCGAATTGATTTTATAATCTTTTTTCCCAGCTTGCTCTCTTACAAAATGAACATCTTCCGCTTTACTCATAAAATACACTATGTCATTCGCCATAATTTCATCATGTCCCTCGGGAATGATGGTCGTATTTTTACGTTTAATGGCTACAACTCTGTATTTTCTATGATCAAAAAAGCCGCTATTAAATCTTTTATTGATGATGATGGCATTTTCGCGTATTTTTAGTCCCATCAGCATTAATTCATCATCACAAAAACTCATATTCTGGCGCAACCAAGTGGTTTGCAGGGCACTAACAATTTCTTTAGAAGCCAGATTTTCAGGATAGATAAGATAATCAACTCCTAAATTTTTAAAAAACTCTTTGTTTTTAGGTTGAATATATTCATGATTGTCGACACGAGCTAAAGTTTTAGTAGCACCTAAGTTCGTAGCCAACATGCAAGCTGTTATATTCACACTTTCACTAGTTGTAACTGCAATAAAGAGGTCAACATGCTTCATTCCCAGATCCTCTAGATCTTGGATAGAAGTTGGATTTCCCTCTTTAGTGAGCATATCATAATTATCTTCCAATCCCACTAATTTTTCAGGATTAGCATCCATGAGTGTGATGTCGATATGTTCTTTAGCAAGCAATTTGGCAAGATGAGTACCTACTTCACCAGCACCTACAATGATTATTTTCAAAGCAAAAAAGTTTTAGTATTATAACGATATCTTCTCATTAAAAAACTCCAAAAAAGATTTTTTCAAGCCTTGAACATCGAGACCAAGATCGGCATATAGTTCAGCCGGACTACCATGTTCGATAAAAGTATCAGGTATACCAAGACGTTTAACTCCAATATGATATTGATTATCAGTTAGAAATTCCAAAACAGCAGAGCCAAAACCACCACGAATAACGCCATCCTCAATAGTAATGATTTTTTTAAACTGTTTTCCAATTTGATGAAGCATATCCTCATCCAAAGGTTTTAGAAAGCGCATATCATAATGAGCAACTTTATCCTTACCAAGCTCATTTTCAAGAGATTCAATAGCTTTGGCTGCAGGAACAGCCATCGTACCGATGGTCAGCACAGCCCACTCATCACCTGATTTTAGATATTCAGCCTTTCCTATTTCGACTTCCTTCATATCATTTTTCCAATCGACAAGCGAACCGCGTCCGCGAGGATAACGAATCACAAAAGGTCTATCATTTTTGAGTTGAGCAGTAAACATTAAATTACGCAATTCATGCTCATTACGAGGAGCAGCTATGGTTAAATTTGGGATACAGCGCATATAAGCTAAGTCGAAGACACCCTGATGTGTAGCACCATCAGCACCCACAATACCCGCCCTATCGAGACACATGATAACAGGTAACTTTTGAATAGCCACATCATGAATCACACTATCATAAGCACGCTGCATGAAAGACGAATAAATATTGCAAAACGGGATCATGCCTTCTTTTGCTAAACCAGCCGAAAAAGTAACAGCATGAGCCTCTGCAATTCCCACATCAAACACACGTTTAGGCAACTCACGTTGCATGATAGTCATAGAGCAACCCGTTGGCATAGCAGGAGTTATAGCTAAAATCTTCTCATTTTCTTTGGCAAGTTCTAATAAAGTTTCACCAAACACATCTTGAAAAAGAGGAGGCATAGCCGCATCGCCATTAGGCACTTTCACACCCGTAGAAGCATCAAAGCAACCTGGAGCATGCCACGTAACCACATCATTTTCGGCAGGTTCGTAACCTTTTCCTTTTTTTGTGATGCAATGTAGAACTTTCGGACCTTTGAAGTCTTTAATTTCAGTGAAAATTCTCACTAAATCTTCAACATCATGCCCATCAGCAGGGCCAAAATAGCGAATATTCAACCCTTCAAAGATGTTTCCACCTTGTTTTGTTAGCGTGGCTTTCAGACTATTTCCTATAGATAACAAACGTTTTTTACCATCGTCACTTATCAAACCTAATTTTCGAAAAACTCTATACAAAAAATAGCGCATTTTGTTATAAGTAGCCGAGGTCGTAATATCAACTAAATACTGAGAAAAGCCACCATTGATAGGATCAATTGCCATATTGTTGTCATTCAGCACAATAAGCAAATCATTGGGGTCCATAGAGGTATTATTTAAGCCTTCGAAAGCCATTCCTCCCGACATAGAACCATCACCAATAACAGCTACAACATGTCGTTTTTCATTTTTTTGAAGGGCAGCCACCGCCATTCCTAATGCAGCCGATATAGAAGTAGAAGCATGTCCAACACCAAAGGCATCATATTCACTTTCAAAGATAGAAGGAAAACCGCTGATACCTCCAAACTTTCTGTTTGTATGAAAAACATCTCGTCTGCCTGTCAAAATTTTATGTCCATAAGCCTGGTGCCCCACATCCCAAACAATACGGTCGTGTGGCGTATCAAACACATAATGCAGTGCTACGGTTAATTCCACGCTCCCCAAATTAGAACCCAAATGACCAGGGTTACGTGAGGCCTCATCTACAATAAAATCCCTTAGCTCTTGGCATAATAAAGGTAACTCTTTCACCGACAATTTTTTCAGATCTTGAGGTGAATTTATCTTGTCTAAATATAAAAACTTTTGTTCAGTCATAATCTTTAGGATACAACCCGCAAAGGTAGGAAATAGTTTGTAAAGTTTATCAAGTTTATCAAGTTTATCAAGTTTGTAAAGTTTATAAAGTTTATAAAGAGGAAAGTTAAAGAAGTTAGCGGGTAAGCTTTTAAAAGAATATCAAAAAAATTGCTTATCTTTGTCGGCTTTCCCACTATTTCGGGGCTGTTTGGTTTTGACAGCAGGTAGAAGGGATGAGTAAGCATGTCGAGCGGGGTGAAAACGGCTCGTAAATCACGGTTCACAACAATTTTAACTGGCGAAAATAACTACGCTTTCGCTGCTTGATCGAATCATAGTAGATTAAAGCTTTATTTCGGTACAAGGTACTGAAACGGAACATCCTCCAAAGGCCGTCGCTCCGAGGCCAATGATACGAGGGTGCAGCTAAATCGGGGATAGTTTGGGTAGGCCTTGATACTCAAATGAAACTTAAGAGGATAAGGTAAGTGTTGGTGGCTTCGGTCTTGCATTTACACGAAAACCTAAGCGAAGATAAACATGTAGAAAGCTTATTTTTTCCTTGTTTGGACGAGGGTTCGACTCCCTCCAGCTCCACTAAAGACAAATTCATTTACTTTCATTAAAGATTAAAAAAACTCTGTCAATCAATAAATTGCAGAGTTTTTTTGTGTCTAATAGATAAAAAATGCCCAGAAGTTAAAAAACACAAAAATTACATTGCTTTTTATATATCAACCTAAATAATATCCTTGTATTTTTATACATTTGTGTGCTATTTTATGAACTTAACAAATATCACTTAAATTTAGTGATTTATTTTCATAGAATTCAAATCTATCATTTAAAATTCCACAAATAACCCTCTCCTTTTTAAACAATTTAAACTTCACACACATGAAACCTACATTTATTTTAGGGCTGATATTAGCCTCTACACTCACAGTTGGTGCGCAACTACAACTGAAACCCTTAGAAAATGATTTTAGAAATCAGAAAAACGTACAAACAATTGAGCAGACCCCTATGGTTACTACCATACAAAAGGGTGTTAAGCAGGTATTCCAAGCTAACGTTCGTATGAACATACCACAAAACATGTTAGACTCTACCGTACAAGGCGATGATGTTGTTGTTCAGTTAGATAGCATTATCTATAAGAACGAGAGAGGAAGGGCTTATTCAAAAACGCTTTACACATACATCCGAACATTCGAGACTAATACCAAAATTACAGAAGTATATGCATGGGCGGATAGTTTGTGGAC
>CAYVWK010000096.1:0-7868 GCA_964455235.1 uncultured Paludibacter sp. | reverse complement strand
TTACTTCTGCCTAATAAATACATATATAGGCGTGCCCGTAAAATCCCATTTCTCGCGGATTCTATTCTCTAAATAACGCTTGTAAGGCTCCTTTACGTATTGGGGAAGATTGGCGAAAAACACAAATGAGGGTATTTGTGTGTTGGGGAGTTGCGTTACGTACTTGATTTTGATGTATTTACCTTTGATTGCTGGTGGTGCGTATTTTTCAATCATCGGTAACATGTATTCGTTTAACTTGGCTGTTGGAATTTTGCGTTGTTTGTTATGATATACTTGCTTCGCCAGCTCTAGTACTTTCAAAATACGTTGTTTGTTGATGGCTGATGTAAATACAATGTGAAAATCTACAAAAGGAGCAAATTTTTCTCGGATTTGTTTCTCAATTTCTTTGCTCGTATTGGAATCTTTATCTTCAATTAAATCCCATTTATTGATGACTACCACCAAGCCTTTCTTATTCTTTTGGATAAGGGATAAGATGTTTAAGTCCTGACCTTCAACACCTCGCGTGGCATCTACCATCAAAATACATACATCTGAATTTTCAATCGCACGTATGGAACGAACTACTGAATAATACTCCAAATCCTCTTGCACCTTGGCTTTTTTACGAATACCAGCTGTATCAACTAAATAAAAATCATGACCAAATTTATTGAAACGGGTATAAATAGAGTCGCGCGTAGTGCCTGGAATATCTGTAACTATATTTCTTTCTTCATCAAAAAAAGCATTGATAATAGACGATTTACCTACATTGGGGCGACCAACAACAGCGAAGCGCGGAATATTATCCTCAAGTTCTTCTAAAGGTGCGTCTTCTCCTATCAACTCCACCACGCGGTCGAGCATTTCTCCAGTGCCCAAACCATTGATGGCTGACACCATATAAGGGTCACCTAAACCTAAGGCATAAAACTCGGCTGTACTAAACTGCCAATCGAAGGTGTCCGACTTGTTAGATACCACCACCACAGGTTTCTGTGTGCGCCTCAGAATAGTCGCTACCTCTAAATCCAAATCCGTGATGCCGTTCTGCACATCCACCACAAACAGAATTAAATCCGACTCTTCAACAGCAACTACAACCTGTTTTTTTATTTCCTCTTCGAAAATATCATCTGAATTAACTACCCAGCCACCTGTGTCAATCAGCGAAAACTCACGACCAACCCATTCAAATTTGCCATACTGACGATCTCGTGTGGTACCAGCTTGTTCGTTTACAATGGCACGACGTGATTGTGTTAGTCTATTGAAAAGCGTCGATTTTCCTACATTGGGGCGACCCACTATTGCGATAATATTTCCCATTTTCTATTGATATTTATGCTATTCATTGAAAGAAATAGCTTGCAAAAATACAGAAAAACAAGCAGACTGACAAGTGTAGGAAAAGACGATAAAATTCTCTATCTTTGCCAGCTAATTTTTGAATGAAAAATTCCATCAAAATATTGCTAATTTTGTTACTGGGAGTGGGTTTTACTAATCTATACTCTCAGTCGGATGCTATGAAAAAGTATTTTGAGCAATGGGAGAAGAACCTCAATATTGCTCGTAGTAATTCTTCAGATCTACAAACCCCACAATATGATTTTTCAGAAGTAAATCCACATCAAGTACTTGCTATTTTTGTTGATAATCAATATCACGAAATTAGTGAAGATGCTGAATGGATGCTCGAACAGTTGGTCAATCTCCCCAATGATGCTAAATCCTTTATCATCAATCAAATGAAAAAGATTGATAAAGACATTCGTATGTCAACTAAATGGATTGGCTTACCCTTTAATATCAGTAATTTGGCTTTGGCAACTACCGCTTTCAATACGCAATACACAGACAATTGGTATTCCTATGGCAATTTCGCAACTCCTTATTATGCGGGTATTTCCGAAGGTTTACGCATTGACTCCGTCTATGATGAACGGATGAATAATGTGATGTCGGCCTATGCTACTGCTCGCTATATCAGTCGGTTACAAGCTAATTTTGAGAGATGGACTTATGCGTTATATGCCTATATACACACGTCTGCCGTTATGCAAAACCACATTCAAAATGGTACAGCAGAGACCTTAGATAATATCCCTTTTCATGCTTTGGTAGCGGCACTTTTATTCAGCAAGAAGCATCAAAACCTACTGCTTCCTGAAGGAAATGAACTGCCTGATTTTGAAATTGTATATATCCAACAGCAAGTTCATTTAGAGCAACTCGCTGAATATCTTAATCTTTCAGTTCCACAATTGAAAAATTTCAATCCAGAATTGATGGGTAATGTAATCTATGGAAATCAGAAGAAAACACCTTTCAAATTGCCCAAAACGCATGCTCGCAGCTATCATCAATATGCAGAATACATCCCTAAATTTAAAAAGGATGAGTATTTTCCTACACAAACTACTTCCAAAAAGCAGCGAACTGAAGATATTTTAGCGTCTAATTACGATATTACTTACTACAAAATACGACCAGGAGATAATTTAGGAAGTATTGCTTCAAGATTTAAAGTGCGGATGTCTGACTTGAAAGATTGGAATAATATCCGAGGTGAAACGATTTTTGCAGGCTCTACCTTGCTGATTTATCAAGCTAAAAAAACAACACAAAACACGGCAGTTTCTCAATCATCAAATCCCGTAAAATCAAGCACATGCATCATTCCATCCGATTATGCAGTCATAGATACACATGTAGTGCGAGATGGAGAAACGCTAGCCTCTATCGCAAGAAAATATCCAGGTGTTAGTTATCAAAACATCATGGATTGGAACAATATAACACATCCTACCAAGTTACACGTAGGTGCCAAATTGAAAATATACGGTAAAAAATGATGAAAGTACGACAGGTTTTGATATTCATATTAGCTGTAATAGCCCTTTTGGGAGTGTTGATGTTGGTTTTTCCGAAGGATGGAATTAGATTAGGCAAAGATTTAGTTTTCTATTTCCCCAGTTTTTCTGAATTTTTCCTTCCTGATGATGATGTCAAAGTTGATATAGATTCGATTATCGCATTGAATGAGTTCGATGCAGATACTTTGGAAGAAGAGGAGGAGGATAGCATCGTTTCTGTTGATGTGACAGAAATGAAAAAGAAAATCCCACATTTGGAATATCCTGCAAATAATCCCTATGCTTTGAATGATTTTTTCGCAAAACTGTACCAACAAACCGCCACTGGGAAAGTGCGTATTTTGCATTATGGGGATAGCCAAATCGAAGGTGATCGCATTACAGCATTTGTGAGAAGTCGCTTACAGAACCGCTTTGGAGGTATGGGTATGGGCTTGACTACTGCTGGGGCTTTGTACTCTCAATTCAGTATGATACAAACAAATTCTGAAAATTGGGAGCGCTTTCAAGGCTTTATGGGGCAACAAAAAGTGCGGGATAAAAAATACGGTGCGATGATGTCTTTTAGCCGTTTTTCTCCTCTGGTTGAAGAAGTTGAAGATGAAGAAATACAGCCAGACACCATACTTTATAAGGCTTGGTTAGATTTCAAAAAATCCAATATGGCCTATGGAAATACCAAGCAATTCAAACATATCCGCATTTTTTATGGTAATGCACGTACGAAAACAAAAATCAAGCTGATAAGTGAAGGCGAAGTGCTGCTGACCGACTCTCTCAAAAAGGGCGAAGGTGTACATGAATTTGTGTATAAAAGTGCCACCCCCATAGAAAACATCCGTTTGGAGTTTGAGTCCTATGATAGTCCTGATTTTTACGCGCTTTCTTTTGAGGATAATACAGGTTTGTATATGGATAATATTGCCTTGCGTGGTAGTTCTGGAACTTTCTTCGCTGCCAATGATATCTCCACGCTATCACAGATGTACGCTAAGCTAGATGTGGATTTGCTCATACTTCAGTTTGGTGGAAATGTGATGCCGTATATCGAAACGGAAGAGGCTGCAAAGCGTCATGCGAATTATTTCCACTCACAAATCAACTTACTTAAGCGACTGATTCCCAATGTAAACATCATAGTGATTGGTCCTTCGGATATGTCCATCAAAGAAAAAGAAAAATATATCACCTACCCTATTTTGGAAACAGTTGTGGACGAGTTGAAAGATGCGACCCACCGCGCTGGAGCAGTCTATTGGGATATGTATAGAGCGATGGGCGGAAAAAACTCCATGGTGGCTTGGGTAAATTCTACACCTGCACTGGCGGCAAGCGACTACACACATTTCTCGCCTCAGGGCACAAGCGTGATTGCCAATATGTTCTACAATTCCCTCATCCTCGACTATAATTCTTATCTAAGTAAAACTAAAAAAGCTACGGAAGATGCGAATTAGACTGACTTTATATGGTTTGTTTTTGGGGATGATGTTACTGCTGGCTCAGGAACGCATGCCGCATTATCAAAATAATTATGCCTTTATCAATAGCGAAGATTCAGAACTTATCAAGCCTGGAAAAGCGTATGCGTTCGACCATTTTTATGAGAAACTGAGTCAGCTGATGTTTTCCGCTAAAGGTAAACTGAAAATCATGCATATTGGTGCCTCGCACGTGCAAGCTGGAGTGTGGTCGTGGACCTTGCGTAATTCCTTCGAGGAACTGTGCAATTCTCCTCATGGTGCACCTGGCTTCATGTTTCCATTTTCCATTGCCAAGACCAATCATCCCTATTTCTACAAAAGTAGTTTCACAGGAAATTGGCAGCATCAGCGCGTCACGGATAAACAAATAGATGGCTATCCAATGGGATTGAGCGGTATTACGGGCATTTGTGCTGATACGGTTTGCAGCTTCAGTTTTAGCTTTAATGAGGTAGCTAAAATTGAGCAAAGGTCTATCCGAAAAGTGACGATTTTTCATACTAAAAATGATAGCAGTTATCTAGTTAGGATGCTGCCTGAAAGCAATATCCGCTATACCTATCGGAATTATCAAGCAGGAAAAACAATTTTTTACTTGAGAGAAAATCCTGATAGCTTATACTTTACAGCACGAAAAATACGACATAAAACCAATCAACCTTTTCAGTTGTATGGGGTCTTGACTGAAAACAATGAGCCGAGTGTTGAACTTTATTCCATTGGCATGAATGGCGCAAACACTGCTTCGTACTTGAAAGCTGAGTTATTTGATGAGCATTTGTGCGACCTCAATCCTGATTTGGTTATTCTCTCTATAGGCGTAAATGATGCTTCGGGTTATCAATTTTCAGAAACAAGATATACGAATAATTACGAGGAATTAATTCAGAAAATCAGAAGACAAAATCCTACAACAGCCATCATTTTGACTACCAACACAGATTTCTATTTTAGAAAGACGCGCTTGAGTCCGCATGCTCCTAAAATTCTGGCGTCTATGCTGGAAAATGCGCAGAGATACGATGCTGCTGTTTGGGATTTACATAGTTTGATGGGCGGAAATCGCTCGATTAATGTATGGTTAAATAATAATTTAGCACAAAGAGACAGGGTGCATTTCACGGAAGCTGGCTATAAAATCATTGCTACTGAGCTATTTGATGCCATTATGCGTGACTACGAAAAATACTTGTATAAACAGTTAAGATAAGAAGGATGGATATTGATTTTTGGAAGATATTTACATACGACCCTCAAGCGCCATTGATTTTCACACGCTTCTATTTCTGGGCGTTCTTTGCGATTGTCCTTTTTGGTTATACTTGGTTGGCTAACAAACGTTTTAGTCGCTCTTTATACTTATTGATATTCAGTCTTTTCTTCTATTACAAATCCAGTGGTTTCTTTTTTATATTATTGATATTTAGTACGATAGTCGGATTTTATGTAGGGAAAGGAATAGATAAATCGACTAACGAAAGGCTGCGAAAATGGTTGGTCGCCTTAGGGGTCTTCATCAATTTAGCTATTCTCGCCTACTTCAAATATGCTTATTTTATAGTTGATGCGGTTAACCAGATGTTTGGTACCGACTTCACCACTTATAACTATTTAGCTGAATTTGCAAATTTGCTGTCAGGTTCAAGCTTCGATACAGCTAAAATTTTCTTACCCGTTGGGATTTCTTTCTATACTTTTCAAACCATTTCATATATAGTTGATGTCTATAGAAAGGAGCTTAAATCCGTTGATTCTATTGTTGATTTTGGTTTTTATGTATCCTTTTTTCCGCAATTGGTGGCTGGACCGATTGTGCGTGCAGCAGAATTTATCCCTCAAATTTATAAGAAATACAGTCTGACCCGCTACGAATTTGGTTTAGCTCTTTTTTATGTATTAAGAGGATTAATCAAGAAAATCATGATAGGCGATTATATTGCCGTCAATTTTGTGGATAGAATTTTCTCTAATCCTGAAATGTACACAGGTTTGGAGAGTATGCTTGCCTTGATTGGCTATTCCTTGCAGGTTTACACTGACTTTTCAGGCTATACAGATATCGCCATTGGCGTTGCTTTGTGGATGGGATTCCGTTTGCCTCAAAACTTCAATTCACCCTATAAAGCTCTGAATACAGGTGATTTCTGGAAAAGATGGCATATCTCTTTATCCACCTGGTTGAAGGATTATCTCTACATTCCATTAGGCGGAAATCGCACGGCAGGAGCAGGAACTTACATCAACTTCCTATTAATATTGGCAGTCTTTATTTTGTTGGCTTCCAATACAGCTGTGACCATAGGTTTAATCCTTTTTGCCATCATTATCTTCTTATTATTACGATTTAGTGAGAAGGCAAGATGGCATATCCAAAGAAACTTAAACACGATGATAACCATGCTGATAGGTGGTTTATGGCATGGTTCGAGTTGGAATTTCATGATATGGGGAGGTTTGAACGGCTTGGGGGTATTAGTCTATAAGTACTGGAAGAAAATCAGTCCATGGGAAAAATACGACAACCACCTGGCTACCGTGTGGAAAATCACCTTAACCTTTGCATTTATCACCTTCACGAGGGTATTTTTCCGCGCTCCCGACTATCCTACAGCGGCATCTATGTTGTCACAAATAGCATATTCCTTTAACTTAGCGGTATTACCCCAAGTGTTGGTGGCATACTATAAAGTGTGGATAATCATGCTATTCGGATTTATCACCCATTGGTTAAGTTATGATTTTAAAGATAAATGGCGCGATAAATTTATCAATTCACAACATTGGGTACAAGTTATTATTTCAGTATTCGTTATATTTGCGGTTTATCAGTCTATTTGCTCTGATATGCAAGCTTTTATCTATTTTCAGTTTTGATATTCACTGAAATTCCTAGCTGAAACTTTACATATGAGAAAAATAATTCATATCGACATGGATGCCTTCTATGCCTCAGTAGAGCAGCGCGATAATCCACAGTTGCGAGGAAAACCAATTGCAGTGGGATATAGTGAAGCGAGGGGTGTGGTAGCAACTGCTAGTTACGAAGCACGAAAGTATGGCATTCGCTCTGCCATGCCATCTCTCACAGCTAAAAACAGATGTCCTGAACTGATTTTTGTGCCGCCACGTTTTGAGGTATACCAACAAGTATCCGAGCAGATACGAGCTATCTTTTTAGAATACACTCCACTAGTTGAACCTTTGTCGCTTGATGAAGCTTTTTTAGATGTAACCACCAACCACAAAAATAATCCATCTGCCGTATTAATAGCAAAGGAAATTCAAAAGCGTATTACTCAAGAAACGAGTTTAACAGCATCAGCAGGGGTATCTATAAATAAATTCTTAGCAAAAATCGCATCCGAACAGAAAAAACCCAATGGCCTTTTCGTTCTGCTTCCTGATGAAATTAATGAGTTTATTGAGTCTTTAAAAATCGAGCAGTTTTTTGGTGTAGGCAAGGTAACTGCTCGAAAAATGCATGATAACGGTATCTTCACAGGGAAGGATTTAAAGC
>CAYVWK010000095.1:4644-7962 GCA_964455235.1 uncultured Paludibacter sp. | reverse complement strand
AAAAGCTAATAAAGGAAGGAATAAAGAAAACAAACACAACCATCTAACAATCAGACAATTACATCATAAATTAAAATATTACACAATATAGATATTGTAAATATAAGAAATTGCATTTTTCGATAGAAAATCTTCAAAAAAACATGAAAAATATTTGATTTTAATACATTTTTATAGACTTTTGCTATCAAAATAGCTTATTTTCTATCAGAAATCTACCTTATTTTTCAAGCTCTTCAAGCAATTTTTCAAGATTTTCATCCAAAGTATGTAGCTGTTTCTTGCAAAACTTCATCAATTCAGCAGCTCTTTTAACTTGAATGGCTATCTTATCCATATCAATTTCTTCTGTTTTTTCAAGATTTTCGAGAATCTTTTCTAATTCGGTAATGGCTTGTGTGTAGGTCATATCTTTTTGTTTTTGAAAGAGGAATGTTGAAATATTTATTGGGATCAATTATCTACTAAACAAAATCCCCAGCTGTAAAGTTGGATTATAGAAAGGTTTGTTTTGAAATTCACCCATCAGGCAAATGGCTTGCAGGGTGAAATAAAATCGTTTAGTGATGGCGTAATCCACGCTTAATATTGGAGAATATAAAAACACAGCTTGTTTGTAAAGTTGCGCTTCTGTCAGCTCACTTCCAAGCTGTTTTTCTATGTGTAGATTTTGGATTGAACCCATGCCAGCAAAGGCAGATGCTGTATAGCGAAACCGTTTCACTTTTTTGCTAAGTCCCACAAAACCGCCACCATATCCTAAATTAAAATAAGAATTTTCAGAGCCTGCAGTTGTGTATTGACTTTTCTCATGCCCCCCATACAAACCCGCAGTCCCCACATCCCCAAAATACATACGCAAAATGCCACCAATCGACGTACTATAACTCTGAATGGACTGATATTCATTATCAGCCATCATAATTCCTGGCTGAAAAATTAGCATACCGCCACTGTAATGCGACTTGTTTTCTTCAGCATAGCTCCCTAATGAGAAGCAAAAGAAGAGAAAAATGATGATGAAGTTTGTTAAGTTTGTCAAGTTCATAAAATTTTAAGAGGGTAAAAAAAGCTGTCTACTTATTAGACAGCTTTATAAAATTCATTTGCAAAGATACAGTTAATTTCTAAATCAATCATTCAATTTGATTAACTTAAAATCACCTAACTTTCTTTTATCATCAAAAACAGTCAAGAAATACATACCTTCTGATAATTCTGTTAAGGAGATAGCAGCGTTATGAACAGGCTTGGAAGCCATTAGCATACCTGATACATTATATACTTTTGCATGACTTAGATTTTTAGCATGTTCTCCTTGAAATTGTAATTTATCTGTAAAAGGATTAGGAAAAACCTGCAAATCAATTTCTGCATCAGTCTTTTTAATACCCGTTTCGTCTGCAACCAATACATGTAAAATGGTGTAATCTATATCTTTTCCATCATCTACCGTCAATTTAAAGAAATAAGAGCCAGCTTGTGGATTAGTAATAGTAGCTGTAGATGTGTTTTCTCCATCAATTTGCACAAATGTAGGTCCTGTAATTTGCTCCCAAGTGTAGCTTAATTGATCGGTTGCATCTGCATCCGAGCTACTGCTTGCATCTAAAACAAACACATTGTCAGTCTGATGATAAGTTGCTCTCGCTACAGGAAGCTTATTTACTCCTGTTGCAAATTCACCATACAAATTGAAAGTATTGAAGGAGTTTTCCCACTGACCAGAACGCTCAACACAGGTTACACGAACATAGCGTCCAGATACATTATTTTGATTTATATCCGTTGATGTACCTCCTGAGAATGCATTATTAGTCGTATAAGTCGTCCATGTTTTTCCATCTGAAGAAATCTCAATCTGATATTTTTTAGCATATTCTCTATGCCATAAAATAGCGATTTCGGATGGTTTCACTTGATGTTGTAGGTCTATTTGCCACCACTCACCATTTTTATGCAAAGATGCCCAACGTGTATTGTTATTGCCGTCTACTGCAGCTTGTGGATACATAGTTGGTTTTTCTGATGAGGAAGCAGAGGTTGATTTTCTGAGTGCTAAGTCATGAGCATTTGTTGGTTCTGTAACTTGAATAGAGAACTCTTTCCAACCCTCATCCACACCATTAGAAACAGTAAGTGAAAACACATAATCCCCTGCTGTCTCAAAATGAATTTCTGTAAGGGCTAAGGTTGGCTCAAGGATAGTTGCTTGTCCACTACCACTCACTTGCTGCCATACATAATTCAATTTTCCTCCTGATGGATTGGTAGAAGCTGTTCCATCCACATAGGTTTTAGCATGAGGTAATAGCACCACCTCTTCAGCGATACGTACTCTTGCTCCTGGCATTTGTTGAAGCTCCCTTCCGAGCACTTTAAGTTCATTCAAACCATAATTCCCAGCACCAGACTTAGCTTCTGTAAAATTAACACGAATATATCGAGTTTCAAAAGTATCAAAATCATACTTTTCGGCTGAACCGCTACCATTGGTCTTTTCAGCTACAGACACCCAATCTGTACCATTCAGCGATTTCTCAATGCGATAACTTTTTGCGTATGCATCACCCCAATAAAGTTGCACTTTATCCACTTCACATAAAGCTTCTAAATCAACCATAACAGATTCAATTCCCTTACTTTTAGAATCCCAACGTGTGGTCAAATCACCATCAACAGCATGTAAACCAATAAACTTTCCTACTTGAGATGATACGGTTACATTCTTCAAAAAAGCAATGTTTTTATATTCTGAATCGATGTTTTCTTGGGCAAAAAGTTCGTATGTCTTTTCATAGGTATTATTCTCAACATCCCACTCAACGCTTGAATTATTGAACACAATCTCTGCTGACAGAGAAGTTTTACCCAAAGCTTCAGCCACCCATTCTCCATCTGATGCAATGAGTTGCACTTGACCAGGCGCAATCGCTTTTTTAATTGATTTTGTTGAAGCTACGTTTTGTCCCGCTACACTATAGTTAATATTGAAAATTTGCTGTAAAGTGGTAGAAGCATTTCCCTGATTTTTCACCAAAGCATAGAAACTAACAGGCTGACCAGCTACTGGATAGCGAGGCATAGTGTATACTTGAGTAATACGCAAATCAGGTTTTGCTGTTCCTTGTTTGAAGTTTATTTGCTGAGCAAGTGGCAAATTATCAGACGAACCGCCTAAACGTATGGTATAATTACCTGTTTGCACTTCGTATTTTCTACTTGTATGATTCCAGTAATAGAAATCATCGGCACACATTTTAAAACTTACAGTTTTAGTTTCACCAGCTGCTAAAGCTATACGCTGAAAACCACGCA
>CAYVWK010000095.1:0-4544 GCA_964455235.1 uncultured Paludibacter sp. | reverse complement strand
CGATAACCACCATCTAAGTTCTTTTCAAACTGAGCAAATATCGACTCTTCCCAAGCTGGGAAATCGCTGTCGTTCATAGGCATTGATAAAGGCATTCTACCTGCTGGATTATAATCACCAAAAAGTACACTTGCAATGGCATGACCAGCCTCTTGAGCTGCATAGAAAGAATAAACTAAACCTTTAATATTATGCAAGCAATTATTTAATGTACATACACCTCCACTTTGAAGCACTACAATAATATTCGGATTAACTGACGCAATTTCATTGATAAGAAGCTGTTGAATAGTAGGTAAAGCAAAAGAACCACCTACCCTATCTGTACCTGACCCATAACCTTCACCTTCTTGTGTATCATCCAACCCACCAGCAAAAATCACATAATCTGCTGATGCAGCTATATTTTTCGCCTGAGCAAAACCAGAGCTAGAAGTTCCATTCATATCACAACCTTTAGCATAGGTCACATTTGAAGCCCCAATCAAATCATCTAAACCTTTTTTCATGCTGATGGCATAAGGCGGATTGGTACCGCTACTTCCGTAGCAATTAAGATTTTCAGCTAAGGCATTCGGACCAATCAATGCTACTTTAACGCCTGTTTTAGAGAGAGGAAGTATAGCTTTATTCTGAGTATCTTGCTCATTTTTCAAAAGGATAATAGATTTCTTAGCAGCTAACAAATTCAATTCAGTAATTTCTTGTGTATTGATATTAGCTGTATTTCCTTCAGGATAATAGTCCATCAGTCCCGAAAGAATTTTAGTACGCAAGATATTTTTCACAGAATAATCAATCTGAGCTGTAGTTAAAAAGTTATTTTCTAATAAAATAGGCAAATCTGCTTCATAAATCGACGAGCCCATACAAATATCTGTACCTGCTCTCACCGCTCCTCTTGCATCATCAATACCTGCCCAATCGGAAACTATATAAAAAGGGAAGCCCCAACGTTCGCGTAAGATAGTTTTTTGCAAGATGCTGTTTTCACTTGCCTTTTCTCCATTGATTTTATTGTATGATCCCATGATAGAAAACACTCCTGCTTCTTGCATAGCCGTACGAAAATTATAACCAGAGAAATCCATCAACCAACGTTGTGTAGCTGTTACATTCATCTGCAAGCGGTTTTTCTGCATACTTTCGCCCATAAAGTGTTTCAAAGTTGCCACCACAGGATATTGCTGTATCCCCTGCGTCAAAGCCTTTGCTAAATGTCCTGATAAATAAGGATCTTCACCACCACTTTCAGCTGTACGTCCGCCACGTGAATCTCTCGACAAATCTAAGCAGGGACCTAAAGCTTGCGTGCGACCGTGCGACCAAAACTCTACACCCATAGCCTCACCTATACGATAAATTAAATCCTCATCCCAAGTGGCAGTCATAGCGATACCTGTTGGATAAGCAGTGGCTGTACGTCCGAAATTTTCAGCCGTAAAGCGAACACCGTGTGGACCATCACTCATAAAAAAGCCAGGGATATTAAGTCGCGTATTGGAGCGCGTGCTACCAAAACTATTGCGGTTATTAATCATCTGATCGACTTTTTCCTCTAGACTCATGGCATCCACCAACTGATTAATGCGCTTATCTAAAGGAGATTGAGCTTTGGCAGTAAAACCGAAGACGAATAAAAACAGAGCTATTATATAAATTGATTTAGACTTCATGTTCATTATTTGAATTATTGATTGTGTGTTATTTTAATATTTTAGTTGATGTTAGATATCCTTCTTTAGATAGTTTACAGACATATACACCTTTTGGTAAATCTGAAGTAGGAATAAAAGTATGATCAGAAACAATCGTATGTTCACTGATTATTCTACCCTGTAAATCATAGATATACAAAGCAGAAGAAGTAGCATTCAGCACCTGAATATTGTCATTGAAATGGGTGATAGAAATAGAATGAGAATCAGGATTAATGACAGATGTTGCGTTACCTATCACTGCCGTTAGTTTGGTATTGGCGTCGCTGATTTCAATAGGTTCTGATACCACTACATCATTGGTTTCAGCACTTAACTTAACCGCAACTTTATAATTACCCGCCTCAGTTGCTATGTAATGCAATTCATCAGCACCTTCAATCAACACATCATTTTTATACCAATAATAAGCAGCATATTCTGTAACAGTAGAAGTAGAATTAGTTTCAATATGAGGTTTATCAGTCAATAGGATATCTGCAATTTTTCTTGCCATAATTTGCAAACCTTCGTCTTTTGGGTGAATACCATCAGAAGCCATTAAATTGGCGATATTATCTGTAACAGCATATAAGTCAATCAAAGGAACGCCTTGTTCGATAGCGATTTCTTGCATCACTGGAATAAGATAATTACGGATAGTCTGATCGTTGATAGACCAGCTTGTACTATAAGCTTTGATAGGGATTGCCATATATACTTGTGGGTCTGAAGGATAAGCTCTAAACTCCCGGATTAAATCCACGTATGAGTTTTTAAATTTTTCTGCATTCCAATAGCCATCTTTTGAGTCGTTGGTACCCAATGCAATAACAATTACATCGGAATCATAAGCCTTATGGTCGAGATAGGCAGTTTTGTTTATCCATGCATCATTCAAATGATTCATCATCAATGCACCATTCACACCAAAGTTGCGTGTTTCATATTTACTACCCAACATATCGCGAATTTGTATTGGCCATGCGTAACGTGAGCGGTCGGAAGCTTCTGCACCGTAGGTATTACTATCACCTACGCATCCAACTTTAATAATATCAGCTTTAAATGCCCAACCTGAATAAAAACCATTATTGATGGTGCGTATATACACATTTGAGTTAGCAGGTAAATCAATTAAAGAATAAGATTTTTCACTTACAATTTCTGATTTCAAAACCGAATTATCTAATTCAGAGCGGACTTCCACTTCCCAGTTTTCACCTTCTGCTTGCCAAGTCAACAACTCATCAACTATCGTAAGTTTGTAAGGTCTTTCAGCAAAAACTTCATCATCAAAAGTATAATACTTTTGCAAACCAGACTCTTTTCCTGTAAGTACTTTTTTATAATCATTTTGAATATCCTCTATGCTACGAGCTGTATTCCACACTCTAAAATCAGCTAATTTACCATGAAATTTAGGAGAATCGTACCATGCAGCTAGCCATAAATCACCTACATTAGCACCATTGGTTTTGATATTTCCTTTCCAATCACCATTAAAATTATCGATGACAGCATATTCTTCTGTATTCAAATAAACAGTCGCTTTTTTATCTTTTGAAGATATAACATAAGCTAGATGATTCCATGAATTGAGAAAGAGTTCACGAGGAATCCAGAATGCATATATAGACTCATTCACCGTCTTAAACCAGAAACGCACATCAACTTGACTGTTGTTATTTGAATTTCGATTAAGACTTACAGTAAACCCGTGATTTCCATCATGACGATTACTAATAACAGCTGTTTCATGGATGTTTTTTCCATCCAAATCATCTATATAAATCCAAAATTCGAGACTGAGTTCTTTTTCAGAAAAAGTAACCTGACCACAATTTAATCCTTTATGGTCTTTTGTCAGATCCCATGCTCCAAAATCGCCAGCAGCAGCTAAAGCTACACTAGGATTTAAAAGGTTTATAAATAGAAGAAGGAATGTACTAAGGAGTAATTTTTTATTTTTCATGCTCTACTATATTTGAATTGAAAATAGCTGTTTTGGAAAAGATGATAGATAGAAATAGGTTAAAGAAGGAGAATCAGGAATTTAGAAATCAATTAAATTCCTGATTCATCTCCATAATTAAATTTATCTGATCACGATTTTATGATTATTCGCAATGTATAGACCTTTTGCTAAACCTTGAATTTGATTTTCGCCAGCTACAAGATTTACGCTGCGGATAAGCTGACCACTTACTGAGTAAATATTAAGAGTTTGAGCTTGGTCTACATTTACAACTAAAGTAGCATTCACAACTTTAAATGACAATGATGATTCTACTTTATCAACGCTACTAGCAAGCAGTTGGAAATTCTCAGATTGTACCTGACCTGACCAGAAACCATTATTTACATTTCTAACTTTTGCATAATAAGTTGTACCATTTAACCCTTTAATTGAAGTTAATGCCAAAGAATTGGTACTAATAGTGTCTGTATAAACAAGCTCATTATCACTAGCTTTATGAATAGCTACTTCCCACTCACCATCAGCTGCATCCCAAGAAAGAATATCGTTTTCTTGATCGAGTTCCATGTTTTTAGGGGAAACGGCAAGTGTTTCTCTACCATAATAATTATTCCAACCTGCCTCTGGATTACACCAACCTTTATTTGCTGTATTATCAGGATTTGCATCATTGATAAAGCCACGTTCGTAGGTATAGAAACGATAGTTTATGAATAAACCTGGATTATCTTCATAAGTTCCTTGCAAGTTTTTGTTGTAATTTTCTTTGATTTGCGCATCTGTACGACCAACCGACCAGATACGAAAATCTGCAACTTTACCATAAAACTGACCTGCTGCTGCATACCAATGTCCTAAACGCATAG
>CAYVWK010000094.1:0-7966 GCA_964455235.1 uncultured Paludibacter sp. | reverse complement strand
TGCAAAAGTAGTGATTATTGTTGACATAAGCAAACTTTGCTTAAGCAAATTCATTGTTAATTTCAAATGAGATTGTTAATATGATAACTGTTTCTTGAGAAAGTTTGGTGTGATTTTGGAAATCGAAATGATGTATTGATTGTTTTATAATCTACGAGGCAATAAATATAGAGAAAAATGTAATAAGTGCTTCGATTAGTGATGTTTAACTAATGACGTAGGGGTTATTTGCATAAAAGCTTTATGTTTGTGAAAAATATATTTACGTTGTGAAACCAGAAGAACCATTAATACTTTGCGAAAATACAATTTTAAAGCTTGTGGATTATGTTCTGCTTAACTCCTGCTCTGCAAGCTCCTTAGGGTTATATGATGGGAAATCAGGTATAGCACTGACCTTGTTTGAGGTTTCCCGATACTTACAAGATGAGTATATTGAGGAGTTATCCCTTATGTTGCTGCAGGAATCCTTACTGATAAAATCTGATGATATAAGCTTCAGCAATGGACTGTCGGGAGTAGGCTTCTCGTTAATGTACCTTATTCAGCATAGCTTTGTTAAAGCTGACTTTTTTGAACTTTTTCAAGACAATTTAAACAGAATCATACTAAAACTTGAGCAATGGGAAGCACAGGACAAAATTGTTTATTTGGTCGAAAATATGGAAATAGTGAATTTGCTTGACTGTATACCAATATGTATTAGCTTTGATAGGGATAAACGTGATTATTTTATCAGACTACTTTTTAGCGCCACACAGGATTTTTTGATTGATCAATTCAATAAAATACACTTTTATAGTAATGAATACTTGATATCTAATGTAATGAATTATTACAGCAGGTATCTAAAATTAATCAATAATATCTCCAAGTATAAACCCCCTTACTCTTTATTAATCAATTATGCTAAACTATATCATCAAAACAGGCTTGTTAGTGACTTCTCAATAGGACATCACTTAAACTTTATTATCCCAAAAGCAGGTAATAATGAAGCAATAAAAGCTGTAGCTCACGATAATATGAAATATGCTGCATTAAATATTCATCTGGATTCAATTACATTATCAGAAAAAATAAATTTACTTTATCTGTTTTCATTTTACAAAAACATCTACAATAAGCAAATACTGTTACTGGAGAGAGCTTTGTTTTGTTTTAAAAATGAAGAAGCATTTGAGAACAACCTTTTTAAAGATATTCCATCTATACACCCTATTGATAGCTATCAGTTTGGTATACCGCGTTTGCTGTTATATTGGATATACAGCAATAATATGCAAAATATTAATACCTATGATAGATTTAAATTATTATTTTAAATGCAGCGACTCAATTTATTCATAATGGATATTAGTTCTCCGGAAAGTACGTCCGGAGTAGATCGGCATATTGAAATGCTACTCTATGGTATGAAAAATACACCTAATATACATATACACTGGATTCATTTTCTGTATAATAGTTCTTTGATTATATACAAAGAAGAAAAATACGAGTATTATACAAAGACAACCTTTCCACTACCTGTGAATTATCGGGATATTATTTCTGAAAAATTCTGGATGCGCAAGTATAACAAACACATATTTCATCTTATAGAGAAAATGTTTCTTGATAAAGAAAATTGCATAATTCATTTACATACCCTAAACTTGATAGATTTGGCACAGCTCATTAAGGAGCATGTTCGCTGCAAAATTATAACTCATTTACATTGTATTCCGTGGAAAAACTATTTTAATACCGACAGGTACAGATTTAATTCTCTTTATCAAATGGTATGTTTATCTACAGAAAATGAAATAAACTCACATGATTTCTTAACCAATAATTGTGAGTATGAATCTTATACTTGTGCAGATCATATTATTACAGGTACTCAGTGTGGTGTTGATTTCCTTGTAAATGTTATGGGGATTTCTCCAAATAAAATATCCATTGTTAATAATGGAATGTTCGATCATGCTAAAGAAGGTATGAAAAATAACATTAAAGACACTTTTCCGTCTATTCAGTGCTTGTTTGTAGGTAATTTGTCTGAGAGCAAGGGCCTGAGATTCGTATTAGATGCTCTTAGGATAGTTCAAAGAAATGGATTCCAAGTTGTACTTAAAATAGCTGGATTTGCTACCCCAGTTACATCTAGTCGTATTTTGAATGAATATTCAGATTTGAAAATTTGTCTTTTAGGTGTACAGTCTTTTGAGCAACTTGCAGAATTGTACAAGAAGTGTGATATAGGAATAATAGCTTCATTGCAAGAGCAGTGGAGTTTTGTAGCAGTGGAAATGGCAATGTTTTCTTTACCAATCATTACAACTGCAGTTGATGGACTTGATGAAATCTTTACGGATAACATAAATGCCTTGAAAGTTGATCTTTACTTTGATAGTCTGACAGGCTTGACTGTTGATGTTGCGATGATGGCGGAAAAGTTGTCTTTGTTGATAGAAGATAATGATTTGAGAGCAAAGTTGAGTAGAAACGTAAGATTATTATTTGAAGCAAAGCTTGATGTGCAAAATATGATAAAGAAAACAGTCGCCATATATCAAGAATTAACGTAACCTGAATTTAAGAGTTTAAACTTAAATTACAAACAATATAAAACAATAAAATGATGAAAGATTTAACAAAAAAATGTTTGGACGAGTTGGCAAAGAAATTGCCTATACTTACAGAACGAGAACAACGAGAGAAACGTGGGGGATCGGTTTATGTTGGGCCTTATGGTGAAGATTTTGGGAGAGCCGGGTTAAATGATGCTTTGTATGTCTTAGGATCTCAAGCTATGTACAATCATGCTCGTCAAAACAATCTGGATAATTACGGTATTTCCTTGCATGCGGCAACAGAGGAGAATTTCTCTGGTTCTTTTTCTGCTTATGAGGGAATTGAGGTTCAGAAAAATGTATTTGCCGCTTATGCGAAGCAAATCATTAACTATACAGGCAATGTTGAAGTTATCAATAATCAATCTGAAAATGATGACATCTATTACAGGAGAGATCAATCCGGGGCAAGTGGAGTTCTATTCTTTAACAACAGCAGATCGGGAATGATTTTTACTGAGCAAGGTCTAGTTCAGGAGTTGTTGAGAGTTCAAAAGAATATTCATACTGACCCCTCAAATTCAGGGAGCTTTCCGGGAGATTCCGGAAATATACCTAATGAAGATTTGCTTAAAAAGGAAATGGACCAATTTCAAAGCGATTTGGCACAGTTGAATATAGATGATCCCAACAATGAACAACAAAGTTTAAGAAGAACTTATGCCTCTCGTCTTTTATCCTTGTGGGGAAGACAGGGGAAGGTGGGTTACGGATATATGCCTTGGGATGCTGAAGAAGCGTGTGGTGTAAAGAAGTAAGATGTTTATTACCATCTTTTAAACTAGTAAATAATGCTTGCTAGAAGTTTCATGTTCACCCAGTATAATAAAGAACGAGAATACGATGTGGAAAAGTAGATGATATTTAGGAATATATGGAGGGTGTTAGTAGTTTTAAAGTACTGGAAACTAAAGCATTCAATATTATGCTATGTTATGATTTCTGACCATAAAGTTGCAGAAATTTATCTCTTAATTGACGAGTTTTTTAAAGAGTTTTATTATCAGCATGTGACTTTCTCTTGCAGCGTTTTTCTAGAAAAAACACTCTATTTATACGATAGAAGATAAGGTAGAAAATAGACAATTAGTGATTGCTTAGGTAAAATTCACATTAAACTATGTGTGTTTTTTATATCCTGATTATGAGAATTATGAGTATTAATTAAATCCAAACAATGATAGATCATGAAAACTATAAATGTAACATTAAGTTTTTTTCTACTTATCAGTATATGTAGCTGTAAATCCATAACACCTTCACAACAGCTGCCTCTCAATGTTACGGTAGAAGATTTCAACTATCTATACGACAATAAATACGCTAATCAAAATGCTATAGTGTTAGGCGAAACAGTGAACGCTCGTATAGAATCGATGCCTTCGGCTCCCTGGAAGTTTTACAAAATTCACAATGTTAACTCTAATCCTATAGGTTGGACGACTACCGTGGAAGACAAAATTCTCATCAAGTCTGATAATATTGACGACGAGTTGTTTTCCTCTATAGAGTATTCCAATCCGCAAGGTATGCGATGGGATTTGATGACTAAATGCGAAATCTGGATCTGTAGTTTGAGTGGTGATAAGGTTGTGAAAATACGTAAGATTAATAATAAAGAGATGATTCGTGAGAGGATGAATGACTCTATTTCTCTTTTGCGTTTGAGTATAAAAGAAAATATGAAAGATAAGATTTTGTTACGCAGATACACTCTTATTTCTCCTTACTATAAAGATGTTTCTCCCGAGTCGGGTTTCGCTGAAATAAAACCCTGGATTTTCCAGCGTGACATTCCGTTACTGTCAGGTAAATTTGAGATTTTATTGCCTCAAAGGCTATTTGATATGAAAGTTGGCATGGACGTGGTTCAATTGGGAGAAGGGGAGATAAGCATTCAGTCTTCTTTCGTAAAAGCGACCATGTCATATTATCAGGAAAACCATGAACGTACAAGCAATGATCGTTTGCGAAGCTACAATCGGCTAATAACAACGGAGTATGATGCCGAAAAAATTGTTGTGTCAGTTGAAGATGTAGATGCCTTATCAGAAAGTGAGAACCAACAACCTTTGGGCATCAAACTAATGCATCATTAGGGAATAGGAGCTGAATAATAAATTATGGAACCAAAGTGCAAATACGACTGTAAATTATTCACATTTGAGTTTCAAGCAGGGTTGCATGATTGCGCATTGGCTTGTTTAAAGATGATAGCTCGTTTTTTTGAAAAATCTTTGGATGTAAATTCAATTCAGGGAAAATTATTAATTAACAGTGATGGTGTTTCCATTTATAATTTAAGGGAAGTAGCTTGTGATATTGGGATAAACTCCTTAGCTGTAAGGTGTAATATTAAATACTTAGTTGATAATATTAATTTACCAGTTATTGCTTTGATACAAGATCATCACTACGTTGTTATTTACCACGTAAGTGGTGGGCAAGTATTTATTGCAGATCCTGCTATTGGGTGTGTAGTTTATTCATTGAAACAATTTGAAGAACTTTGGTGTGATTTTAGAAATCAAGATGGTGTATTGATTGTTTTTGAAACCATGTAGCTACACGCATATCGCATTATATGTTTGTATATGTGATTTTATTATTCGAAACTATACTTGAGGTGCAAAACATTATAAAGCAATTAAAACAATTACTACATATAAAGAATTAACGTAATATTATCGATAATATGTGTGAAATATCAATAGTTATGCCGGTTTATAATGCAGAGAAATATGTAAAGCAGGCAATAGAGAGTGCTGTGAATCAGTCGTTTGATGATTTCGAGTTTATCATAATCAATGATGGATCAACAGATAAGACGAGAGATATAGTCTGCTCATATGATGATAACAGGATAAAATTAATCGAGAACGAGCATGATTTTATTAATTCATTAAATAAGGGATTGGAAATTGCACATGGAAAATACTTTGTACGAATGGATGCTGACGATATAATGCATATTGACCGATTGAAAATACAGCACGCAATAATGGAGGCAAAGCCTGAAATTACCGTGTGCAGCACATGGATGATTCCTTTTGGCGAAAACATACCTAAAGGGGCAATATCAAGTTCGTTGTCGGGATTTATCGACTATCCTCTGCTACACTTGTTGCGAGCCTGCATTTTTTTTCATCCCACCATTATGATGCGTGCTGATTTTTTCAGACAACATCACCAACTAAAATATGACAGAGATTATATCTATGCTGAAGATTATAAACTATGGACAGAAGTAGCCAAACAAGGTGGTGTATTTTATATCGAAACACAACCGTTGCTCTATTACAGGGTGTCAGATAGCCAAATCAGCAATGTTAGGCAAATTGAACAACGAAACATTTCTGAAAAAATAAAAAAAGAAATACTGGCTCATTTTTTTAATTTGAACAAAGAAAAACTTGCTGATTTTTCCGATTTGGAGAAAAGCCTGCGAACTTTGATTGATAAAGAACTAATGACAGAGCATGAATTGGTGGACTTTTATTACACATTGTTTTCAAAGAATAAAAACACCTTAAATTTAAGATGTTAGTTTTCAATGATTACACTCAAATACAATAAAATGATGAAAGATTTAACAAAAAAATGTTTGGACGAGTTGGCAAAGAAATTGCCTATACTTACAGAACGAGAACAACGAGAGAAACGTGGGGGATCGGTTTATGTTGGGCCTTATGGTGAAGATTTTGGGAGAGCCGGGTTAAATGATGCTTTGTATGTCTTAGGATCTCAAGCTATGTACAATCATGCTCGTCAAAACAATCTGGATAATTACGGTATTTCCTTGCATGCGGCAACAGAGGAGAATTTCTCTGGTTCTTTTTCTGCTTATGAGGGAATTGAGGTTCAGAAAAATGTATTTGCCGCTTATGCGAAGCAAATCATTAACTATACAGGCAATGTTGAAGTTATCAATAATCAATCTGAAAATGATGACATCTATTACAGGAGAGATCAATCCGGGGCAAGTGGAGTTCTATTCTTTAACAACAGCAGATCGGGAATGATTTTTACTGAGCAAGGTCTAGTTCAGGAGTTGTTGAGAGTTCAAAAGAATATTCATACAGACCCTTCAAATTCAGGGAGTTTTCCGGGAGATTCCGGTAGTATCCCTAATAACACAATAAAAAAAAATATCGAGGAAATTATGGTGCTAATTAAAGAGATAAATGAATATGAATCCGAAGCTATTAAGCAAGGGAATACCTCAATGGTAGAGTACTACCAAGATGCTCGGAAGAGATATGCATCAGAATTACTGTCTTTGTGGAGACAACAAGGACATGCTGGAACTGGATATGAAATATGGGATGCTTATCAAATGTGTGGTGTAAAAGGATATTAACAGCTAATTGAATAGGTATTAGTTAAAAAACCCATACAAACATTGCTGACATGAAATTTACCTCACTACCTTTTTTATTGATTTTGCTGTTTTCTTTGAATAGTTGCAAATCTTCTGAAAAAGTTCATTTATCTGAGCCTTCCTTTATTGTATCAGAAGATGATTTTAAATATTTGGACAATACTAAATATGAAAATGTCAAAGCAATTATTCTGAACGAATCTTTAGATTTCAGGATAGAAGGCATTCCACGTCCGATTTGGAAAAAATATGAGGAACAACCCTCTGATATTTGGGTAACTACTATTGAAGATAAAATTCTCTTCTTATCAGATAACAGCACAAACGATGCATTCACTAGAATTGATTATCCTTATCCAAAAGATGTTCGTTGGGACTTGATGAGGAAATGCGAAATGTGGCTTTACAGTAGGGATGACAGAGACAATATCCAAAATCGAAAATTACGCAAGAGTGAGTTTGTTAATGTGAGATTGAATGATTCTATTGGCTCTGTTCAGTTAAGAATTAAAGAACCAATTAAAGGAAAAATATTAGTAAGAAAATATTCTGTCATTTATCCTTATTATAAACAATACCAAAATAAAGACAATTGGTTTACAAAGATAATACCTTTTATTATTCAACGTGAAATACCTCTGTTATTTGGCAGTTATCATTTTATTTTGCCTGAATTAGCATCAAATCATTACGAAATGAAACAGTTTGGAGAAGGTGAATTAGATATTCAGCAAACTAACTCAGTAGAACTACATTTATCTTACACAACGTTTCCTGATAATAGCAGCCTCAAAGGTGGTCGTCATACTCAAATGTCAACAAAAAGTTATGTGAAAGAATATAAAGCTGAAAAAATTATCGTAAATGTATCCGATATACCGGCTTTGCCGGAACGAAATAATGCACAACCGTTGGGAATTGAAATTACCAGAGTAAAAGACAAATAAGTGAGTGCCTAAATAAGACA
>CAYVWK010000093.1:0-7968 GCA_964455235.1 uncultured Paludibacter sp. | reverse complement strand
TTTTCAAACAAGGGTGTCATGATTTCTTTCAACTCTTCAGATAGCTGATAAGCTTTGATTTTAGCTGGATTGGATAGTCTGTCCATCATATTGGTAATACCACCAATTTTCAAGGCTTCAGTAATCACTTCCCAACCATATTGCACGAATTTAGATGCGTAATTCTTATCTATTCCTTTTTCAACCATCTTATTGAAACTCAAGATAGAACCTGTTTGCAGTAAACCGCAAAGTATAGTTTGTTCGCCCATTAAATCGGATTTTACTTCGGCTACAAAAGATGAAAGGAGTACGCCTGCTTTATGACCGCCAGTACCTACACAATAAGCTTTTGCTATCTCCAAACCGTCACCATTCGGGTCGTTGTCACGGTGCACAGCTATCAAAGTAGGTACACCAAAACCACGTAGGTATTCAGCGCGAACCTCAGAAGCTGGACCTTTAGGAGCAACCATGATTACGGTGATATCTTTACGGATAACAGTACCTTCTTCTACGATATTGAAGCCGTGAGAATAAGACAAGCAAGCTCCTTTTTTCATCAATGGCATGATTTGATTTACAACAGGAGTGTGCTGTTTGTCAGGTGTAAGATTCATCACCAAATCAGCAGTAGGGATCAATTCCTCAATCGTTCCTACCTTGAAATTATTCTGTGTTGCATTTTGATAAGATGCGTGTTTGTTGTCAATAGCCTTTTGGCGAAGTGCATAAGATACATCTAAACCGCTATCGCGCATATTTAAACCTTGCGCTAATCCTTGTGCGCCACAACCTACTACAACTACTTTTTTGCCTAATAGTTTGCTTACACCATCTGCGAATTCGCTGTTTTCCATAAAATCACATTTACCTAATTCCTGAACTTTCAGGCGGTGAGGTAATGAGTTGAAATAATTTGCCATCTTTTTATATTTAAATTGATTGAATTAATATTTAGTTTTGATTGATGATTGCGCTTTATTTGGGTAGTTCTTCATACTTTTTCAAGCTTTCCAACATATCGGATAGTCGCTCTACCTTAGATTTGGTAATAGCTATTCTACCTGAACGTATGAATTGGAGCACGCCAACTGTATTGCTAAGCTCTTCAAATAACTCTTGCGTTTCGTTGTAGTGACCAGACTTCAAAAATACAACAAAAGTCTCATTCATCTCCAAAATACGTATGCTATACTGACGAATAAGATTCTCTATTGTACCGAGTTCTAATAACTTATCAGTAGCAATCTTGTAAAGTGCTATTTCTTGATGTACCAATTCCTCGTCCGTATTGTAATACGCTTTTAGGATGTCGATACGTTTGTCTATCTGCTTTACCACTTTGGTTACTTCATTTAAAGTCGCCATTACGGTGATAGTAAATTTGTGAATACCTTTAATTGCTGATGGAGAAACGGATAGTGTCTCAATATTGATAGCTCTACGTGTGAAAATAATGGTGATTTGATTGAGCAAACCAACAGTATTTTCAGAAAAAACGGTGATTGTATATAATTTCTTTTCCATAATGATATGCTTTATAAATAATTAATCGCCCAATAAAATATTGGTAACACTTGAACCAGCAGGCATCATCGGATATACCATGCCTTTTTTCTCTACATTAACCACTAATAAATAGGGTTTGTCATCTTTCAACATATCTGCAATGGCAGCATCCAAATCTTCGCGTTTAAAGACTTCTGTGCCATCAATTTTATAAGCTTTTGCAATGGTGATAAAATCAGGATTATCAATTTCAGTAAAAGAATAACGCTCATCGAAGAACATTTCTTGCCATTGGCGCACCATACCCAAAAAATCATTATTAAGGATGATCATTTTCACGCCTAAACGCTCTTGCATAATGGTTCCAAGCTCCTGGATGGTCATTTGGAAACCACCATCACCACTAAATAAACACACTGTGCGTTCGGGTGCACCGATTTTCGCACCTATAGCAGCTGGAATACCGAATCCCATAGTACCTAAGCCACCTGAAGTCACCAAGCTACGTGTTTGCGAGTATTTAGAATAACGCGCTGCCATCATTTGATTTTGACCCACATCAGTCACCACAACTGCTTTATTATCAGTAGCTTCTGATACCTTTAGTATCACTTCACCCATAGTCATAGCACCTGTTTCGGGAAGTGTTTCTTTTTTGATAACTTTCTCATATTCCTCATCTTCATACACTTGGAAAGAGTCTATCCATTCTGTGTGTGTTGCTGGATTGAGAAGGGCAGTAATAGCAGGCAAAGTTTCCTTTGCAGAGCCAAGCACAGGAGCATCTACAGGTACATTTTTACCAATTTCAGCTCTGTCAATATCCAAATGTATCACTTTAGCTTGCTTCGCATAGGTATTCAAATCGCCTGTAACACGGTCGTCGAAGCGCATACCAATAGCAATCAGCACGTCACATTCATTGGTTTTCATATTGGGTGCTTTGTTACCATGCATACCTAAGAAGCCTTTATTTAAGCGATAATCTGTAGGCATAGCAGATGCACCTAAAAGCGTCCAAGCTGCTGGAATATCCGCTTTTTCGAGCATCTCCATCAATTCCTTTTCAGCACCAGAAAGCACCACACCTTGACCCACCAAAGCATAAGGCTTTTTCGCATTGTTTATCAGTTCAGCAGCATACGCTACTTGCTCGTGCTGCACCTCTGGCACAGGGATATAGCTACGGATAAAAGTGCAAGGTTTGTAATCAAACTCCACTTCTTCAATCTGAGAGCTCTTAGTCAAATCCAAAACCACAGGACCTGGTCGGCCGCTTTTTGCAATATAAAAAGCACGTGCCACAGCCCATGTAATATCTTCGGCGCGGCGTATTTGGTACGACCACTTTGTGATAGGCTGCGTGATACCCACCACATCAATCTCCTGAAACGCATCGGTACCAAGCAGAGCTGCGCCCACCTGACCCGTAATTACCACTATAGGCGTACTGTCGAGCATGGCATCGCTGATACCTGTCACTGTATTAGTCGCAGCTGGTCCAGAAGTCACCAAGCATACACCTGTTTTACCTGAAACGCGCGCATAACCCTGAGCCGCATGTGCAGCCCCTTGTTCGTGACGCGCCAATATATGATTTATCTTATCTCTATAATCATACAGAGCATCAAAGGCAGGCATAATCGCACCACCCGGATAACCGAAAAGCGTATCCACACCTTCCTTTATCAATGCCTCGATTAGGATTTGTGATCCTGTCATTTTTTTATTTTCCATATTTTGTTGTTTTTGTTGCTTGTTACTGGTTGCTGGTTACTGGTTATTAGTTGCAGAATTTTCTACAGTTGCACACTTTAACCATTAATCATTAACCATTAATCATTAATCATTAATCATTAATCATTAATCACTAACCATTAACCATTAACCATTAACCATTAATCAATCATCCTTATCGCCCCCTTATCTGCTGAGCTTACGATTGAAGCGTAGATTTTGAGGGCTTTGCTGACGACTCGATTTCTATCTTTTGGGGTAAAGGCATCTTTGCCACGTGCGAGTTCTGCTTCGCGTCTGGCTGCAAATTCTGCTTCACTTAGTTTCACGTTGATGCTACGGTTAGGAATATCAATTTCGATGATATCACCATCTTGAATTAAGCCAATATTCCCTCCTGCAGCTGCTTCGGGAGATATATGTCCGATAGATAAGCCTGATGTGCCACCTGAAAAGCGACCATCTGTTATCAATGCGCAGGCTGTACCCAACTTTTTCGATTTGATATAGGAAGTAGGGTAGAGCATTTCCTGCATACCAGGACCGCCTTTCGGACCTTCATGCGTGATAACTACTACATCTCCAGCTACTACATCACCACGCAAAATACCTGTGCAAGCCGTATCTTGTGAAGTGAAAACTTTCGCTGGACCGCTAAATTTCCAAATGCTTTCATCAACACCAGCTGTTTTAACCACACAACCATCTTGTGCGATATTGCCTTTCAATATTGCTAATCCACCATCAGCAGAATAAGCATGTTGACAATCTCGGATACAACCTTCTGAGCGGTCTGCATCCAATGTTTTATATTTTGCATGTTGCGATCCCATCACCAAATTAAATTGATGTCCAGGTGCACTACTATAGATACGTACCGCTTCTGGATGAGGGTTTTCAACTGTGATATCATATTTTTCGATGGCTTCCTGCAATGTTAAACCATCTGCGCGTTTGGTGGTAGTATTCAATAAACCACCTTTGGCTAATTCACCTAAAATACCCAAAATACCACCTGCGCGGTTTACGTCTTGTACGTGAAATTTATCCGTATTCGGTGCAACCTTACATAAATAAGGAGTTTTATGTGAAAGCGCATCTATATCATCCATGGTAAAATCAACTTCTGCCTCATGTGCAATCGCCAAAGTATGCAAAATGGTATTGGTCGAACCACCCATAGCAATATCCAACACCATCGCATTTAAGAATGCATCACGCGTAGCAATATTACGAGGAAGTACGCTATCATCACCATCTCTATAATATCTATAGGCATTTTCAACGATCAGTTTAGCAGCATCATCGAACAGTTGGAAGCGATTAGCATGTGTAGCTACCACAGTTCCATTACCAGGTAAAGCTAAGCCTATAGCCTCGTTCAAGCAGTTCATGGAGTTGGCGGTAAACATACCAGAGCATGAGCCGCAAGTGGGACAAGCAGAGCTTTCAATGCGGTAAACCTCTTCATCAGAAACCGTATCATCAGCGGCAACCACCATCGCATCTACCAAGTCGATTTGTTTGCCATCGAGTTCGCCAGCTTCCATCGGACCGCCAGAAACGAAGATGGTAGGGATATTCAAACGCATAGCAGCTATCAGCATACCAGGAGTAATTTTATCACAGTTTGAAATGCAAACCATGGCATCCACCTTATGTGCATTAATCATATACTCCACACTATCAGCGATTAAGTCGCGCGAAGGAAGGGAGTAGAGCATACCATCATGCCCCATAGCGATGCCATCATCAATAGCAATTGTATTAAATTCAGCTGCAAAACAACCTAATTTTTCAATTTCCTTTTTGACTTTCTGACCAATATCGTGGAGGTGAACATGTCCAGGGACAAATTGCGTAAATGAATTTACTACAGCAATAATGGGTTTGCCAAATTGCTCTTCTGTGACACCATTAGCTCGCCATAGCGCCCTTGCACCAGCCATTCTGCGGCCACCTGTGCTTGTCTGACTTCGTAAATTAATCTTCATAACTCAATATTTATGTTGTCAATATTCATTTTACCTTATATGAAAAAACCTTTCTCATTCAGGGTGAGAAAGGTTTTCATCTGTGTTTATAATCGTCATACATTACAACATAACCGTCTCACCCTTGATGATTGACCAAAAGTAATACGACAATTAAGCTGCTGATATGATTTAATCTAAATGACATAAATTTCTAATAATTGGGTGCAAATATAAATACATAAATTTGAAATCCAAACATATTTAACATAAAACTTAGAAATTCGTATCGAAAATGTATTTTTAATGATGAATTATCAATGATTAATGCTTATTTTTGTCGCAATTCGACTTGTTTTATTTAAAAAGATGTACTTATGAATCTATTTCCAAATGCCAAAATCAATATTGGACTGAATGTTTTAGAGAAACGTCCAGATAATTATCACAATATTGAAACGGTTTTTTATCCTATTGGTCTGAAAGATAGCTTAATCGTATCAGAATCTACAGCATCTTATCTACCCAAATCAGCTTATACCTTCAAGGAAACGGGGATGTTGAACATCACCAATCCCGAACAAAATTTGGTTATCAAGGCTTTGCGCTTGCTACAAGAGGATTTTGATATTGAGCCTGTGGATATAGAGCTGACCAAACACATCCCTGCTGGAGCGGGCTTGGGAGGAGGTTCTTCGGATGCTGCTTTTATGCTGAAGGCTTTGAATGAGCTATTTCAACTGAAGATATCCACAGAAGGTTTGGAAAAATATGCTACTAAATTAGGTGCTGATTGTGCTTTTTTTGTACGCAATAAGCCTGTATTAGCAACGGGTATAGGGAATGTGTTTCAATCAATACAGCTGGATTTATCGGGCTATCATTTGGTATTGGTTAAGCCTGATATTTTTGTCTACACGCCTGAAGCCTACGCATCTATTCATCCCCAACATCCTGAAATACCATTATTAGAACGCACCCAAGAGCCAATAGAAAACTGGAGAAATACGATTAAGAATGATTTTGAATTGCCTGTTTTTGCTAAATATCCACTTATCAAGGAGATAAAAGAGCATTTATATGATTTAGGTGCTGTATATGCAGCTATGTCGGGCTCTGGATCTTCGGTATATGGTCTGTTTAAACATCCCCCTAAAGATTTACAAACTCTTGATAAGTATTTTGTTTTTGTTGAAAACCTATCGTGAAAGAGTAGCCGACATCCATAGAAAAACTGTAAATTTGTCGGCAGAAAAAATGAAAGAAAAATGACAGAGAAAAAAACGTATAAGCGGAAAAAAGAAGACACACCTACCATTATTGCACCTGATGAATTTGGAAAACTACCTCCACAGGCTTTGGAATTAGAAGAGGCTGTGTTAGGTGCCCTTATGATAGAGACGGATGCTTATTCGTTGGTTTCGGAGATATTGCGCCCAGAGTGTTTTTATAAAATTGCACACTTATATATATTTAGAGCTATTCAAACTTTAGCGATACACCAGCAGCCTATTGATATGCATACTGTTACGGAGCAGTTGAAAAAGGATGGTAAGTTGGAGGAGGCAGGTGGTGCGTATTATATTACAGTGCTAACAGCTCGTGTCAATTCTGCGGCTCACTTGGAATACCATGCTCGAATAATCGTGCAGAAGTATTTAGCACGTGAATTAATCCGTGTTTCTACTGAAATTCAGACTAAAGCTTTTGATGATAAAACCGATGTTGATGATTTGATGCAGGATGCTGAAGGGATGCTCTTTGAAGTGTCTCAGCGCAATCTTAAAAAGGATGTGATACAGATTAATCCTGTGATAGAGGAGGCTCGTCAGCGGATGTTCCAAGCAGCTAAAAGCGATGGAGCGAGTGGTGTACCGAGTGGTTTTCACTCTTTGGATAAGATTACTTCGGGTTGGCAACGCTCAGATTTAATTATCATTGCGGCACGTCCAGCTATGGGTAAAACAGCCTTTATCCTCTCGATGGCGCGCAATATGGCAGTAGATCATAGTGTGCCAGTTGCTGTTTTTTCTTTGGAGATGTCGAATGTGCAGTTGGTCAACCGCCTCATCATGAATGTATGTCAGCTAGATGGTGAGAAAATCAAAAACGGGCAGCTTTCTGATGAGGAATGGCGTATGTTCGACCGTGATATAACCAAGTTGATGGATGCTCCGATTTATGTGGATGATACGCCCAGTTTGTCTGTATTAGAGTTGAGGAGTAAAGCCCGTCGCTTGGTAAAAGAGCACCACGTTAAATGTATCATCATCGACTATTTACAGTTGATGAATGCTTCGGGTATGCATTTCCAGAGTAGGGAGCAGGAAGTCAGCATCATCTCGCGTTCGCTCAAAGGCTTGGCAAAAGAGTTAGACATCCCTATCATTGCACTGTCGCAGCTGAATCGTGGAGTAGAGGGGCGTACAGGATTGGAAGGTAAGCGACCGCAGCTCGCCGACCTCCGTGAGTCGGGTGCTATTGAGCAAGATGCGGATATGGTGGTGTTTATTCACCGACCAGAATATTATCGCATGACAGAAGACAGCAAAGGAAATTCCTTAATCGGTATAGCTGAAATCATTGTTGCCAAGCACAGAAATGGTCGTACTGATGATGTGCAACTACGCTTCAAAAGCCATTTTGCTCGCTTCCTGAATTTAGATGAATACGATGATGATGCAGGTGCAATCGGCTATCAATCCTTCTCATCCAAAATGAATAATACGGCTAATCTACCACCTGTTTCTACTGATATTCCTACAGA
>CAYVWK010000092.1:0-8531 GCA_964455235.1 uncultured Paludibacter sp. | reverse complement strand
TTGGTAATTGAGAAAACAAGTGTGCTGCTCCTGCCGGGTGCCGATACATGGAGCGATACGAAACATGGTGCGATCATCGAGAAAGCAAGAGAGTTGCTTGCTGTCGGTGCAACAGTCTGTGCAATCTGTGGAGCTACGGCAGCCCTTGCCGACGCAGGGTTGTTGGATGCCAGAAAGCATACCAGCAACGGACCGGGGTTTCTGGAGATGGTTTGTCCTTCCTACAAAGGGCAGGCATTGTACGTTGACCAGGCGTCGGTAGTGGACGGCAACCTTGTTACTGCAGGTTCGACCGCCTCGCTCTTATGGGCGAAACAGATTATTGAGCTTCTGGAGGTGTTTGAAGAGAGCACACTAGAAGCGTGGTATGCATATTTCAGTACCGGTGAGCCACAACATTTCTTTGCCCTGATGCAGACGTTGCAAGGCTGATCTAATTTATTGGATAAAGACGCGGCAGATAGTGAATCAAGAGGGACTACCCGGCATCGTAGGTCGTACAAAGCCGGGGAGTTTTTTGTATTACGTGATGCTCGGCTGGAACACCATTGGCCTGTCAGCCATGAAGACCACATAGGAGCCGAAGATATCCATCTCAAGCTGATCGCTTCCACTGTACAGTGTGTCCTCAAGGTCTGAGAGGTCGGGACCGAGTACCACTATTCTTCCCCCTTCTGGTACCGTGCAGGTAAAAGTCCCTTGTTCGGTGATTTCTCTCAAGACTGCTTTCTCATCACCGTCGACTGTAATTGCTTCTTCTTTTTCCAAGGCCCGAATGTCAGAGGTATTCATACAGATGTACGAGCCGATGATCAAATGATCATTCTCATCGAGCCTAGGAGCAGCTTGGTCGCGTAGTGCCGGCAGGACCATGGAGGTTTCTGTTTGTCCAGTGATCGCATAGATTGCGTTGTCAACGATGAGATGGGAAGGCAGTTCCTCTATGAACGAAACGGTGAAGACAGGAAAATACAGGTCGTTGGCCGGGAGGTTGACCGGCACATAGGAACTTGGCGTGAAGGAATGCTCGATCGAAGGTTGTGTGGATAGTTTGGTCATGGCTATGCCAGCCACGTTGTATGGTCTTCTGATCTCCATGAGGCAGGGAACTGTGTTCAATGTTTCAAACGTATTCCATGTTCCACTCTGGTTCTCAAAGATTCCATCCCCGATGTAGCGAGACGTATCGGTTTCTACAAACGTCGAGCCGTCATAGGTTTCAAATCGGAGAGACGAAGTGTGTGGTTCGAAACTAAGCCGCAACAGACCTTTTCCTCCGTAATAGTATCCGCTGTAGGTTTCTATGTCCGGAGGCAGCGGTTGTGTCTTTAGAGCTTTCGCCTTCTCTGTTTTGGTCTTTTCGGGTATTTGTCCGGTTTCCTTCAAAAGAGCATCGACGATGGGCAGTGTTGTTCCGATGGGATCGAGATGCCCTGAGGACAAAAGAACCACGGCGCTTTGTGACTGGGGTAGGAAGAAAATCATTGTCGAATACTCCAACGTCCCGCCGGTCTTCCCCAATACCTGGATGCCTTGTGACTGGTAGGGTTCCCACGAGACGAAATCCCAGCCCAAGCCATAGCTGAGCAGAGGGGGGTACCCGCTTTGCAGCAGATATGTCGGAGGCTGTGCCCCAAGGTATTCTGTGATGGTCTCTTCACGTATGAGGGTGGGCTCCATTGCAATTGCAACAAACCGGCAGAGATCCAGAGCTGTTGAGGTGAGACCTCCGGAAGCGGTAATGTTTGCATACTCAACTGGCAGTTGTATTGCACGCTCGATGTACCCATACGCCATGTTCTCCTCCTGGGGCTGGAAACCCACGGAGGAATCATTCATGCCAAGCGGATTGAAAATCCGTTCCTGCAGGAACTGCGGGAACGGGATTCCCGAAAGGTGTTCTACAAGCACTTGTGCGATCGTAAAGCCATCATTGCAGTAGGGGGAGAAGGCACCGGCATCGTGCTTGAGATTTGAATTGGCGAATTCCTGCATCGATTGTTGAAGATACACACTGCTGGGCTCATCAGAGAACGCATTGCGCATATTCGTTCCCGGCATCCCCGATGTATGGTTGAGCAGCATGCGAACGGTGATATCCTTGTGTCGCTCATCGGCCATTGTGAAGTTCGGCAGCAGGTCGACCACCTTGTCGTCGAGCTTGAGCAGGCCCTCATCTTCAAGCAGGAGTATCGAGGCTCCGGTGAAAATCTTGCTGATCGACCCGATATTAAAACGGGTATGGGAATCGACGGGAAGGTTGTTCTCAACATCCCGTAAGCCGAAACCCTGGCTGTAGACAATGTCACCCTCGTGCATGATGGCAATGCTTACTGCACTTACATCCCCGTCTTCGGAGACAAGGGCCTCTCCGATTTGTTGTGCAACATCCTTGGTCTGGGCAAGGGGTTCCTTCTGTACCGGCCTGAAGAGGGAGCAGGAGGCCAAGACAACCAACAACAATCCCACAATACAGAGTCTGATGATCCGTTTCATGTGTTACTCCCGGATTACTAAGAATTTGAACTGACGAACCAGATGTGAAGAGGCCGATGTTGTAGATTTTTCATGAGAGAAGTCTTGTGGTAGTATAGCATGGTTCTTCTAGGCTGTTTATCCTTTTTGCACTACGTAAGAATGACTGTGAACAAGTCGCCGGCTGCCTTTCCAATGAACACAACCTTCCCCTCCTGGGGAAGCACGACAGAAATATTTCCATCCACGGTGCTGTAATGGATACACTCCTGCCCGTCATAAACGGCGAATGCTCCACTCTCGGGCAGGACTACCTGCATGGTTTTTCCCGCATGGCGGGAGTCAGTGATGAACCAGCGGGCATATCCTCCGGCTGGGGTGGCGAGGATAGAGTAACCACGGGTATCCAATGCTTCCATATCCCGTTCGCTGATGAACAAGCTGCCTCCGATGTCGAGATACTCTTTTCCGTACTTCTGGACGATGCGGCAGAGTGCGTTGTCCCGTCCGGCAAGCACCGGCAGCTGTACCTCGTTGAAAGCAGTCTGCTCATCTATGATTCTCAAAGTTCCGACGAATCCGGGCAGCTCCTCATTCGTAGAGAGCAGAAACCGAGTGGAGAGCATGAGATGGTAACTCTGGCTGGAAGGTCCTTCGTTTACAGCATAATACCAAGCCCCGCTTCGTGCCTCCCAGGCTTCCTGTGCATGGACAGAGGGGGTAGGCAGGGTGACTTTTTCAAACTCATAGGAGGTCAAGACATTGGTTCCCAGATCGGGTACTTCGATGATACGCACCATATGTACATAGAGCTTGCCTTGTCCATCCTCCACGAATGTGAGGTGGTTCTTCCCCGCTTCATCAACGAATGACCCACTTTCGGTATGATAGTACTCTTGGGGTGGTGTTTGTTCGTCCGTCAGACAGGTGGCTATAAGCTTCCCGTTATTCTCGATCACTATGCGTACAACCATGGTCGTATTGGCATACAGGCCGGCGTATGAGCGTTGTTCCTGGGGTGCTTGGGAGCGCTTTGAGGCTTCCAGCACATAGGGTGGCGGTATTGCATCGATTGTGCCGTTGGCAAGCAGAGTGATCAACAGCAACTCTTGGCCCATCAATAGGTTGAGTACACTTGATCCTCCGGAAGTAAGGGCGGCAAATGTCAGGTTATGGTCGGGCAAGACGATCAGGCTGCCATGGTACAGATTGGTGTCGCCTCCCTTGACCAAGGCTTGGATCCCGTACTCTTTGAATGGATGCAGGTCAACCGAATCCCATCCCAGTCCATAGCCGAATATGCTGGCTTCCTGCTTGGGCCACAATCCTCTCAGATACTCCTTGTTGCGTAACGCTTTTTTTGATTGGTCACTCAAGAAGGTTCGTGCCTCCGGCAGGGAGGGTGAGGCCATGAAAATGTCACCGAAGCGGCAGAGGTCCTCCGCTGTTGCGTAGATTCCTCCGGTCCCGATCGAATTCAGCCTCTCGGGAGGAGTCGCTTTTCCAAGACGATAGGTCTTGGCAAGGTTTGACAGGTCGAACATGTCCTGAGGAGTTTTTGTATTGTGTAGTGCAAGCGGCTTTGTGATATACGTCCTGATGAATTCGGAGAAGGAGAGGTTGCTGATTTGTTCCACGATCAACTCAAGGAGGGTGAACCCATCATTGCAATACACCGAGAAGGCTCCAGGATCGGCTTTCAAGGGGCGCGAGGCCATTTCCTTGAAGAACAGCTCTCTCGAGAAGGTCGCATTATCGTGATAGGTTGCTAGATTGACCAAATAGGAACCAAGAAGACCGCTGGAGTGGTTGAGCAGCATCCGTACAGTTATATCCTTGTAGCGCTGGTCCTCCATGACAAAGTCGGGAAGATAGTTCGTCACTGCCTCGTCCAATTCAATCTTGCCTTGGTCGACTAGCAGCATGATTGCGGTGGTGGTGAACATTTTGCTTGCAGACCCGATACCATAGAAGGTTTGCCCATCAAGTGGAAATGGGGGCACCGTCTGCGAGTTTGCGAGGGTGTCTGAAACAATGATCTCTCCCCCCGACATCAGTGCATATTGGATGCTGAAAGCTCCGAGATTCTCGACAATGTTGGTTGCATATGCGTGCGCTTGTGTACGGATAGCATTATAGCTGTCTTTCTGTGCAAAGAGAGAACCGGGGAGAACAACCAAAAACAGCAGGGCTGACAATATAAGCCTTTGCAAAGGTTTTCTTGCACTGCTCATCTCTCACTCCTTGTCGGTATGTGATTCTCTGGGCATGGATCTGGAAATAAAGAGAAGTGTTCATGCTTGTCGATGAAGGACACCGTCCTGATGCCAGGATAGTATACAACATTCGGAACAACTGGAGGGCAGGAATTTTACCTGGCTGTAGTGTTGATGCGAAGACACGAGCATACTCAGTATCTTTTGATTCGGATGGAAAAGATACAATCTATGTGTTGCTTTTACACAACTCGAGTCTTACTATGTAATTATCCATTAGTACAAATTGATATTCCGGAGGTAGTGGTTGTGAAGCACCTTATCAACGATCGTGCGACCCTTGTGGAAGAAATGCTTGAGGGTCTGGTCTGCGCCTATCAAGGAACAGTCATCAAGGTTCCAGATGTCAATGGGATTGTGAAATGCCATATTGAAGAGGGGAAGGTCGCCTTACTCGTTGGCGGTGGCAGTGGGCATGAGCCTATCTATCATGGGCTGGTAGGAAAAAATATGGCCGATGCTGCAGCTGTAGGAAATATTTTTGCCTCTCCGAATCCCCGGGTTATCTATGAGACTGCCAAAGCCTGTCAGAGAGGCAATGGTGTTCTATTCTTGTACGGCAACTATGCAGGTGATGTCATGAATTTTGATATTGCAGCAGAAATGCTGCATGAGGACGGCATTCGGGTTCGCACTGTAGTGATAAACGATGACGTGGCAACCCAAGACAAGGAAAACCGCAGAGGTATATCCGGCCTTTTCTTCGCAGTGAAAATCGCAGGCTCTGTGTGTGCTTCGGTAAAGGACCTGGATGCGGTTGCTGAAATCGTACAGAAAGCAGTCGATAGGACCCGTTCGATGGGAACAGCGTTTGAAGCGGGCACCATGCTCAATACCGGCAAGCCTACGTTCACACTGCAACCGGATGAGATTGAGATCGGAATGGGAATTCATGGAGAGCCCGGCGTTGAGGTGGCCAAGACCATGCCTGCCAAACAGCTGATCCAGATTATGCTCAAGAGGATTCTCTCCGATCTTCCCTTCAAGAGGGGAGACGAGGTTGCCGTCCTGCTCAATGATTTGGGCTCTGTAACCAATATGGAGCTCTGCATCGCTAATAAGACGGTTGCAGAGGTGCTCTCCGAGGCGGGATTACTTACGCTGTATACTCATATCGGCAAGGTTTCCACCACCATGGATATGCGTGGGTTTTCCATCTCTCTTATCCAGCTTGATGACGAGCTCAAGCAATACTTTTTCGCCGATGCCAATTCGCTTGCCTTTGATTTCCATCGTTCATGATGCTGGAGGTGGGCATATGGTAATGGATACAGTTCTTTGCAAGGCCATGTTGATGCATGTTGCAAAGAACATTCAAGAGAATATCGAACTGCTCAATGAGGCCGACGGTCTTGGTGATTCTGATCACGGAACCGGGATGGGAATCGGATTCAAGGCGGTTGCCATGAAGCTGTCCACAGGCGAATTCCCCGATTTGGGCAGCTTATTCAAAGCAGTCGGGATGGCGATCATGATGAGTGCCGGCGGGGCAAGCGGAGCTCTCTTTGGTTCCTTTTTCAAGGATGGTTCCAAGGCTTTGGATGGTATAGAGGTATTGGATTCCAGCCACTTTGCTCAGTTTCTCCATCTGGGTCTCGATTCGGTGGTGCACCGTGGCAAGGCGGCTCAGGGGGATAAGACCATGGTCGATGCCCTGATTCCTGCCTTGGAATGTGCAATTATGCACAGCGGGCAGCCGATTCAGGAGGTGATACACCTGTGTGCCCTGCAAGCAAAGAAGGGGTCGGAGGCAACCCGGGACATGGTTGCCAAGCTTGGGCGGATGCAGACTTTGGGGCAGCGCTCGATCGGGTATGTCGATCCCGGATCGATCACGATGGCCCTCATATTTATCTCTATGGATGAGTTTCTATCGAAGCAGCAGCCTTAGTCCTGTGACAACAGATCCCGTGCATCCTCCATGATGGCGAGCAAGACAGCCGAGGCGGCTGCTACATGTTCCATATCGCCCTCATTGTAGTCTATGAAGGGCGCGACCAGGACGAGTGATATGTTGCTTTCTTCATGGTACTGCACGAAATTCATGTACCCTGGATGAGCGCCGGTGTGTCCGATCCATCCATCGATCTTCGAAAGTCCGAGTGCATAGGCGTTGTTGCCTTGTGGTATTTGTTTCATTCTCTCTCTTTGTTGAGGTGAGAGTATGCTTTCATCTGTAAGCAGGGCATGTATCCAGCGCGCCATCTCCTTTGGCGTGGCGATAATGTTGCCGGCTCCGATGTTTGAGGACATATTGTCCTCGGTGGTATCAAAGTACTCGGCATCCCACCGTGAATAGCCCGGAAAGAAGGGGTCGGGGAGGGTGACATCATCGGCATCCTCTACTGAGAAGGTTGCTGTCATATGCAAAGGGACAAAGAATTGGTCGTGGATGAATTGGGAATACGACAGGCCGCTGACTCGTTCTATGATCGTCGCAAGCAACATGTAGCCTGAGTCTGAGTAGTGATAGATACTTCCTGGCTGTCCGTACGTCAGGTGGTCTTTTGCTATGACCGAGGCGAGTTCTTCCTGCGTGTATTGGTGAGGATTCTCTCCTTCGGTTTCCTGGATGTAGCTGATGTAGTTGTTTCCGGCATAAGGTTCAGTGGAAGTGGATGGGATCATCTCGTTGAAGACATCGAAGACTCCGCCTCGGTGACTCAACAGGTGTTCAATCGTAATGTGTTCCTTGTACGGGATGGCATAGCTCTCATCATCGGGGAGGTAGGGGGTATCTGTTCCAGGAATTGGGTCACAGACACTGTCTTCAATGTTGAGTTTCCCTTCCTGGTCGAGGAGCATGATTGCTGCAGCGGTGAAGGTCTTGGTGACGCTGGCGATGCGATAGTGGGTATCTTCAGTATAGGTGTACCCACCAAATCCTGACTGTACGGTATAGGCCCCCGAAGGGGTTTTCACATATAGCAGCAAGCCGACTTGGTCGGGGAGGTTATACTCCTCCTTGAATGGTTGGAAATGGTTTTCGATCATCTCTTGCAGTGAGGCTTGTAGCTCTCCCTTGGTGGTGGTGCGCGTTGCACAGGCACAGAATACTAGGGTGAGTGTACAGACAATAAGCAGTGTAAAATTACGAGAGGAGCGAATTCTCATTACCGTTCTCCTTCTGTTTTGCTCTCCTGGTTTGGATGCAAGCATTTCTTTCAATGAAATCAAAATGCCCGTTTGTTCAGTATAGCCTGAAATTAGTTAGATGGTAGAAAAAATTGCCAGAATATGGAGAGGGCAATTGCTGTATACCTTGCCGTTCCGTTTTTACTTGCAATGAGACTCTATGTCTTTGTCGTTTCCAAGATCAGGTATCGCATGAAGTCTTGTCATCTTCTTGTGTAGGGCATCATTCTGGACAAAACTAGTTTAAAGAATTGTTCTCCCTCTGGAAAATTTTTCTTTAGCAGGTGAGTTTAGGGAGAAAAGTCTTGGGTTTTTCACCTTGGGATGATAGGTTTAGTTGCTGTGCATTGTCCTGGTATCAGGAGTATTTCCTAATTAGAAAAGCCCTGCATCGGTCAAAGATGCATGTTTAAAATGCGTTCGAGGTATTGAATGGAATTCAAGTTTATCGAGAACCCTGGCATTACAGCAGTCAATGAGATACGTGACCGGCTCAAAGCTTACAATAACCAGTTTTGGGAAGTGACTGACAAACCCCAATATTCGTTGACGGTAAACGAAGACGGCTGCTTGGTCGGTGGTCTCGTTTTCTCAGTATTTGGTGATTGGCTCGAGTTGGAGTTCTTGTGGGTTGACCAAGATTTC
>CAYVWK010000091.1:0-8565 GCA_964455235.1 uncultured Paludibacter sp. | reverse complement strand
ACGAAACTCTTTGGGAGATGTCGGCACCTTCGCCACGATTATGATATTCATAATAACGAGCGGTTGCTTCATTTTTCGGATTTCTCCAATTATCCCAACCAGCAGCATGAATCCCCGCTGGTAAATACGAATGCATGAACAGCGTCATAGCAAAGGGTCGCCACGGACGCCCTAAATAAACCGAATGAACATCAGGCGCCATTTCGACTGTGCAACGATTGAAGATAAATCCATACGCTACATCTTCAGGGGTATTTGCAGCAGTGATATAAGACTTTTTTTTGCAGAAGAGGTGGCAGTTTTCAAACCAAGCTGTAGCTGGTCCGAAAATAAAATCAGTCGTGCCTTCAATATAGCAATCTTCAAAATAAAGATAAGCATAAGCATCGCCAGCATAGAGCGTATCTTGATTACCAAGCAAGCGGCAATTTTTCAGCATCACCTTATTGCCATCAATATGCAAAGCAACAGCCTGCCCTAATTGCTGAGCTGAATTTTCAATGGTCAGATTTTCAATCAACACATGCGTAGCACTCACTTTCAGGGTGTAAGTCTTAAAGGTTCCCATCTTATCAATTTGCGCATGATCGTCATAATTGATGATGGTGCTGTTTTTATCTTCTCCTTTGATATGTAAATGATGGATAGTGCTTGGAATTTCAAACTTTTCCTTATAAAAACCATTTTTGATAAAGATGGTAGTCAGACCGCCCTGATTGCATTGATTCGCTACGGAATCTATCGCCTGCTGAATATTGCGAAAGTGACCAGTCCCCGCCCTATCCACTACAATATAACTATCTGCCTGTATGCTATGAATACATGCAATGAGCATAAATGCAGATACAATTAAATACTTGAATGAAGGCATGTGTTGAGGATTTATATAGGACTATAATTTTACTTTTTCGGTAATCACATCACCATTTTGTAAACTCACTCTAACAATCGCCAAAGGATAAGTCTGCTGTGAAATAGAGCTATCATAATGATAATCGTTCACATCCGAAGCTGTGATTAATCTGCCATAAATATCATAAATCAGCACATCCTTAATAAGCTGTTGAGAGGCTATTTTTAATTGATTTTGATGTATAGCAATGTTTATCTGATGCTTATCATTCACCTCATCCACGCTGGCAAGCAAAGTTTCAGCATCATGAGCCTCCACAATATGACCGACCAAACTATTCAAATAAACCTCTAAATAGGTATAGCCTTCCTCATTTAGATTTTTGGCTGTCTTACCCGGATAATGTGCATCTAACCAACCATCAGGAATACCGTCTCCATCTGTATCAGCAGGAGCAGCAGATGATTGATAGGTTGGATAACCGCCCACATCCTCTGGTTTGTCGATGATGCCAGCACGTTTTGTAACAGATCCGCTATAGGTTGCAGTACCATTACGGGCTTCATTTGCAATACGAGTATCTACAGCATCGCGAGCAAGAGAGCAACCGCCATAATCCAACACCTTTTCAAAAGCAACAGTAGCCGCATGTTCCGCTATAGGATAAGCATCAAAAGCTGCATTTACTTTAACACCCGCTTGATTAACGCCAGATGCATAGGTCACACCCGACCAGTTATTATTCGTAACAGACTGATTACCATACACATAATTATCCTCTATAAAATACTTACCATATCCAGGCGCATAACTTGATGAGCCATCTTTATCAACTTGGGTAATTTTATATTTGATGGAAGATTTGGTGCCAGGACCATATTTGAAGTAATTATTGACGATATTATATTTGCCCAAAGCCTCACCACCATACGAACTATTATCTCCCCAATTATAAATAACATTATTGCGAAAATCAACTCGTTCTTCATCTAGCGGATTCTCATAGCTCAAACCCGAACGTTTCCAGCCATTAAATCGCGGATTTCTACTGTTGTGATGCGCCAATAAATTATGATGGAAGCTGGCATTTTTTCCACCCCAAATACCACCATAACCATGTGCACCTTTTGAGTGACCTGCATTATTCAGCGATTCAGTCAGGTAACACCATTGCAAGGTAAAATTATTATTGGAATAGAAAGAAGCACATTCATCTATACTCCAACTCATAGAGCAATGGTCGATGATAATATTGTTTTGATATCTGCCCCAAATCGCATCACTTTCATTGGAAAGGACTTTATTGCCCAAGCGGAAACGCAAAAAGCGAATAATCACATTATCAGCTTTAATATTCACCTCGTAATCTCGAATACAGATTCCATCGCCAGGAGCCGATTGTCCGGCTATGGTTAAGTTGCCATTTGAAATTTTCAATGCGCTTTTCAGTGCGATAGTCCCTGAAACCTTAAAAAGAATCGTGCGTGCACCCGATTGATTAACAGCCCATCTCAAAGTACCAGTTGAACCGTCATCTGCTAAAGAGGTTACGTACAAAACCTTACCACCTCTACCACCTGTTGTGTACATACCACCACCTCCAGCACCAGGAAAAGCTGGTGTTTGAGAGCTAAGAGTAAGAGAAAGCAAAGCTAAAACTAACAAGAATAACGCTGAAGTTGGGAATCGCATACCATCAATATTCAGTAAAATAACAACTATTTACAGACCACTTAAACAAGGTAAATTAATATTAGAAGACTTACCTTCAACCTTAAATACATTATCCGAAGAAGGAAGGTATTTAAAATCAGAAACGTAGATATTTGTCACATTATTTAATTTCAGTACAGGACCTTCTTCTGAGAAAATTTGCACATTATGCATATTGATATCTATGGATTCTGATATTTCAGCTCCATATTTAGAAGAGAAAATAGCATTTTCAATATTGATATTGGAGATATTCATTTCAGGAAGACCATTAAAATACATTGCACGGCGCGCATTGCGAGAAACCAAATTCTTCACATAGATATTTCTGAAAGTTGGTGTTTCTTCCGTTACTTTTGGGATAGAGTCCTCGCTAGGTTGAGAATCGCCATCAGCTAAGGATTCAGAAGCTGATTTACCATTATAATATAAATCAAACAAGAAAGAATCAGTTGCAATATCGAACATATAAATATCACTGATATAGATATTTTCTACAACACCACCTCTACCGCGCGTACTTTTAAAGCGCAGACCTACATCTGTACCTAAAAACTGACAGTTCTTAACAGATATATTTCTAACGCTTCCCGACATCTCACTACCAACCACAAAACCACCATGTCCGCGGAAAACTTTGCAGTTATCAATAATTACATTTTCGGTTGGGCGATTGCGTTTTCTACCATCTAAATCTTTACCTGATTTAATGCAAATTGCATCATCTCCCACATCAAAAAGGCTGTTTATAACCAATACATTCACGCAAGACTCGATATCAATACCATCACCATTTTGAGCATAGCTCGGATTGCGCACTGTAATATTATCCACTATCAGGTTTGTACACATCAAAGGGTGAATATTCCATGAAGGAGAGTTTTCAAATAAAACCCCTTGCAGATAGACATTTTCGCACTCAATAAAGCTAACCATCACAGGACGTAGGAAGTCTTTGATAGCCAACCAATCATCAGCTGTAACCATACCTTTAGGCACATTCATATCACTTTTCAGAAAACCATCCAGTGACTTTTGAGAAGGAAACCAGTAGTCTTTACCAAGCATCACACCCCCTGAATTAACCACAGATTTCCAATGCCTGTCGGTGACTTTAAACTTGCGCAGTGGTCGCCAAGCCTCGCCCGAACCATTAATCGTACCTTCGCCTGTAATAGCGATATTCTTTAGTCCACTACCCGAAATGGGCGATTGGCATCTTTGGGTATCTAAGCCCTCAAAGACGGTTGGAACAATATCATATAAATCAATATCAGGATTAAAAAGTATCAATGCACCTTTTTCGAGATGCATATTTACATTGGATTTAAACACAATCGGACCTGTGTACCACACGCCAGGAGGGACAATGAGTTTTCCACCACCTTTCTTCTCCAATGCTTCAAATGCCTTTTGAAAAGCTTCGGTATTCATAGAAACACCATCACCAATACCTCCAAAATCAGTTAAACGAACCGTGTATTTTGGAAATACAGGAGGTTTTATAGTCTGAATTTTAAAAGGTACATTTTTAAAATATTCAGCATAAGCATTCTTTCCATTCAAAGGGAAGCTAGAAGACATCAGCATTAAAACAACAACTGATGATATTATTTTCCTATAGATATTCATATTTTTCTAAATTCAAATTTTAATACAAATGATTGACTAAACTATTGAGATAGACCTCCAAGTTTGTATAGCCACCAGATTCAGTATTTATTGCAGAACCATCCAATGCACTATTTTTATCCAAGCCATGTTGTTCCTCCCACAGATCGGGTATTCCATCCTTATCAGAATCCAGCAAAACATCCGATTCTTCATAAGCATATTGCGGCCATCCGCCTACATCCTCTTGCGAGTCGATGATGCCATTTTTGCTACCATTAGAGCCCGTATAGGTAAACTTACCCTCTTCAACCTCCGACACAATGCGCGTATCTATCGCATCACGATTAAAGCTTGCACCAGCTTTTTGCAACACATTGGTATAAGCCTCTTCAGCTGTTTGAGGAATCATGGTGAAAATCGGAAACTCCTCTTCCACCAAAATATCTTCTTTTTGAGTTGTCTCACCAGAGCGCAAACTCAAATGGATACCCTCCCAATTATTATTGCTTACAAACTCTCTGTTATACATGTAATTTCCAGCAACATAAAACTTTCCCCACACACCCTTGGCTTGCTTATTAGTGCCATCATCAGAATTAGGAGAAAATATGCGATAGGAAACCATGCCACCTTTAGCCAGACTAGCAGGACCAGGTTTATAATAATTATTGATGACATTATACGAACCACCCTCACCAGCATAGCCACTATTATTTCCCCAATTATAGACTACATTATTTCTAAAGTCTATCTTTTCTAATGCAGCTTCGTTGGAATAGCGACTGCCACAGAAGCGAGGATTTCGGCTATCATGATGAGCTAAGAGATTATGGTGATAAGAGACTGATTTACCGCCCCAGATACCTGCATAGCCATGCGAACCTTTCTGATGCACCGAATTGCGCAGACTTTCTGATATAATACACCACTGCATGGTAGCGTTGCGATTATCATACATGCTTGCACATTCATCAGAACCCCAACTGATAGAGCAGTGGTCTATCATCACATTTGTGCAGCCAATCACAGTCAGCGCATCGCCTTCAAACTTCTTTTCATCTCCCATTCTAAAGCGCACGAAACGCACAACCACATTATTTGCATTGATTACAACTGGGTAGTTTTTGATGCAGATGCCATCGCCAGGAGCTGTTTGACCAGCAATGGTAAGATTGCCATTTCTGATTTTTAACTCAGAGCGAAGTTCGATTACACCCGACACACTGAAAACAATGGTGCGCTTGCCACTTAAGGTTGCGAGTCCGTAGCGCAGACTACCATAAGTAGGTACATCCTCTAAAGTGGTGACATAATACACCGATCCACCACGTCCGCCTGTCGCATAAGCAGCACCACCTTGTGCACCTGGAAATGCCAATATAGAATCAGCATCTGGAGGTATGATGTTATTATCATCAGGCTTACCATCCCTATCGCATGCTACAAGATTATAAATCAGCAAACAGGAAACACAAACTATAAGTAACTTACGCATTATTCTAAATTGAAAAAACATATTTGTTTTAATAACCATATTTATTTTGCAAATTCACATTGGTCTCTACCACACTATTATGATAAGGAAGCAATGTCCTAAATTCTGGATCGAAATCATTAGTTGTTGCAACGTTTGGATTGATATTGTATAAGAAATACATATTACCAAGACTTGAGTTGGTCACAGATACTTTCGTGGGTCCAGTATAAGAGAAAGATGCTAAATCAGCAGGTTCGCCCTCTTCGCCTCTATTCAATCCCCATATGACTAATTCAGTAGAATTGGTATATTTACCAGGGATACTTCTTGTATATACTGAAAGTGGAACATCCTCATAAGGAGCCTCTTGATTACTTAATTTAAGTACATTAGCAACCGCATCATCCATCTTGGTTTTCATCAAACCCCATCTTATTAAGTCGTATTTTCTGATACGTTCGCCCACAAATTCATAAGCACGCTCATCCACTATATCATCAAAAGTCAAAGAGGATTTATTATGACTGGTATTACCAAATGCACGTTCGCGCACCCAGTTGAATTTCTCCAAACCATCACCCACATCCACATTGGTTTTCAGACAAGATTCAGCATACATCAACAACACGTCTGCATAGCGCACCACAACCAACTGAGCATAAGAGTCGTTGGAGCTTGACATATACAAACCAGCAGGAAGCCATTCAGCACGAAGTTTTGCTAAGGATAATTTGAAGAAGTTTTTCTCAAACTCTTGATGTACTCCCGTATCGGTAGGAGGCAAATCGGATGTATAACCCGTTGCAGTCCATTTATAAGAAACCGCAGATACATCACGGCGTGAATCCGCTTCATCATAATCATAGAAAAACGAAGGCACCATATAGACTTTACCACCAGCAGTAGATTTTGCATTCCATCTATTGATGGTTGAGCAAAGCAACATGGTATTGTACATAAACTGATTACGATAGGATTGTTCCCATAAAGATTCGGTTTGATTCCACTCGAATTTCTGACCAGAAACAGCTTTCCATACATCTTCAAAATTACCCATCAGCTTGCCTTTCCCGTATTTATCGATGATACTTTTAGTCTCAACACGAGCAATTTCATAAAGCTCAGCTTCTCGTTCTGGCGTAACATTTTTAGCCACTTGTGCATGCGAACCAGTTTTTAGTTTATCGCCCACAACTGTAGCATCTAAAGGATATTGCGCATAACCAGCTGCATACAAAGCAACCCTTGCACGCAAAGCCTTAATAGCTGCTTTATTAATACGGATAACGCTTGAAGAGGCATTACCTTCACCAGCCCAATCAATATAATCTTGCGCCAATAACAAGTCATCCAATAAACGATTGTAGATTACTATCCTATCTGTTGCAGGGATAAACACATTATCAGAAGAAGCGTTTTCAAAACGAGCAGGAACATCTCCCCACCATTTCACTAAATCAATATAAAGTGAAGAGCGTAAAGCAATGGCTTCTGCATATAAAGAACGAATTTTAGGATTGGATAAATCACCATAAGTATCAATACCATTGACTACCTGATTGGCTTGCTCTATGGCTTTATAAATATAGTTCCAGCCATCTGAAAGAATATTACGTTGGTTACCTGAGGTGACTGCATACCAAGAAAAAGCAGCGTCATTACCACCATCCGCAGCCATAGTCTCACCATTTTGAGGTGAAAACTGCTCAATATCGGTATTCCAATCCATAGACAATAACATCCTGTTACGATAAGAGTTATTCGTCCCCATCAGTTGATAGATTTTAAATAAAACCCCTTCTGTCTTCACAGGGTCAACAAATACCAAATCCTCATTCAAATCGGATTTTGATTTCGTATCTAGAAAATCCTCACAAGAACTCACCACTACTGAAAGTGATACTAAAAGCAATATTGTTTTAATTAAGTTTTTCATTTTTCTGTCATATTTATAGGATTAGAAACTAAGATTTACACCCACATTAAAAGAGCGATTTTTTGGATAGGCAGAATAATCTACCCCTGGAGTAAGCGGTGATTTTCTTCTGGTATCTACCTCAGGATCGTAGCCTGTGTATTTTGTTAGCACAAATAAATTGGATGCTGTCACGTAGAATCTTAAATTTTGAATATATACTTTTTGAAGTAATTTTTGAGGTACTGTATAACCCAAGCTCAAAGAGGATAAGCGTAAAAACGAACCATCTTCAACTGCCCAAGAGTGGAATACAAAACCATTCATTTCGGGCGACCACATAGTGGTATTTTTGTTTATCTCAGCTAATCTCTCAGGGTCTCTACTTACTTCAGCAGTTAACGGGTCTATATTAGTCCAACGCTTATCAGCACTCATTTCGCTGGTTAAGTTGCGACCATACCAACCATCCAAACCAGATGAGGTAAATTCAATTTTATTAGCATTGTAGATATTATTACCCAACACCCAAGTAAAATGAGATGAGAAATCGAAATCATATACCCTTGCATTAATTGAAAAACCACCTGTAGCTTTAGGAGCAGCTTGTCCAATCACTTGCTGATCTGCCACCGTAATCTTTCCATCACCATCTAAGTCTTTCAACTTTAAAGCACCTGGTCCCCAAGATTTACGCGTCAAAGAATTATTATCTACAAACACATTTCCACTTGCATCAGTAAAGATTTGGGTTGTACCATCAGCTGCTAAGCCGCTATTGATGTATTTTGACTCATTCATCACCCATCTCACACCATTCCATGTAAAATCATCAGCCTCGTAGCGACCTTCAGTTACATAGCCATACATCTGTCCAATAGGATCGCCTACACGCACAATATAATCGCTGTTGTTTTGCAAAGTTGAACCACCCCAAGTAGAGCTTTCCATAAACTCATCCCTGCCATCCAAAGCTATGATTTTACCTCTATT
>CAYVWK010000090.1:6015-8616 GCA_964455235.1 uncultured Paludibacter sp. | reverse complement strand
CAAGCAATGCAATCTGTCGCTGTATGTATGCCATCAAATCGTCCTTTTATATTCCAAGCCATAAAGAAAAAAGCCCAATGTATGTAGGGGATAATTTCCTCAAGCGGAATATCTTTGATAGCTATATAACCTATGTGATTGGGTTTTGAACTCATCTTTACTTAACTATCTATTTATCAGACCATCATGACTAAACTTAAAGCCATAACTGCCATACCTGCAATCATCCCATAAATTGCAATGTGGTGCTGACCATACTCTTCGGCGGTAGGGAGTAGTTCATCCAAAGAAATAAAAACCATGATACCTGCTACTGAGGCGAAAACAAAGCCAAATAGGGCATCAGTCATAAACCATTTCAGCATAAAGAAACCTAAAATAGCCCCTATAGGTTCGGCTAAACCTGATAAAAATGATAGTACAAAGGCTTTTCTACGATTGCCAGTAGCGTAATAAATAGGCACTGAAACTGCTAATCCTTCCGGGATATTATGGATGGCAATAGCAACCGCAATGCTAATTCCTAAGGTTGGACTTTGCAGAGCTGCCATAAACGTGGCTAAGCCTTCTGGAAAGTTGTGAATAGCGATGGCTGCTGCTGAAAACAAGCCCATTCGCATTAGTTTGCTTTTGTCAACTACCTTTTTGCTCTGATCATAATTTGTTTTTTGAATTTCGTGAGGATTTTCTCCTGAAGGGATAAGTCTATCAATGATAGCAATCAGTGCTATTCCAGTAAAAAACCCCAATACCGTCATTGCATAGCCGAGTTTTTCATCCGCATAATGTGTTACTAAAACATCTTTTGCTTTGAAAAAAATCTCAACCAAAGAAACATAAATCATTACGCCAGCAGAAAATCCTAAAGACGCAGCTAAAAATTTGGGGTTAAACTTCTTGTGAAGTAAACCCAATAAGCTTCCGATACCTGTTGCGAGACCTGCAAATAAAGTAAGACTGAAAGCGAAAAGGATATCTTGTGTTGTTGCCATGTTTAAACCACTTTATTTAACCACAGAGGGGACAGAGTTTCACAGAGATAATTTTAATATCCATTGATTATTCTTTTTATACCATCTCTCAAACTTGTAACATTAAAGTTAATTAATAAACCATATCTACATTTTGAAAGTTTTAAATAGGTAAGAACTTGTGCCAGATGTACGTCATTAAATTCTTTTACAGCTTTTATTTCAACAATTATTTTATTTTCAACAAACAAATCAATTCTATAACCTGTATCCAAATGAACTTCCTGATATATAAGAGGCAAAGCTTTTTGTTTAAAGACGCTTAAACCTGTTTTTTGAAGTTCATAAAACAAACATTCTTCATAAGCACTTTCCAATAATCCAGGTCCAAGTTCTGTATGAACCTTCATTGCACAACCGATAATGGTACGAGTTAGATAATTTTCATCCATAGTAAACAATATTTCATAGTTAGTAAAATTTCTAAATAGGCACAGAGTTCCTTAATAAAAACTCTGTGAAACTCTGTGCCCTCTGTGGTTAAAATCCGAAATTATAAACTCTCCCCAAAATCTTCCTTAAATTTAGCTACTAGTTTTTGTGGCCAGTCGTTTACAGGCTCTAATTTACCCATAAAGAATCGCAATACGGGAGGTTCGTAGTTGAATTTCAAGCCACCAATTAACGCACGATTTTCATATAACCAAGTTAATCTGTCTTCCACATATTTAATTTGTGAAAGCGTGAAAACACGACGGGGAACAGCTAAACGCACCAACTCCATATCAGCATAGGTCTCATTACCATATTCGTCACGTTGGTTAGAAACTGAACCGCGCTCCATACCTCTAACTCCTGAAATTAGGAATAATGCGGCTGCAAGCGAACCTGCAGGATATTGAGTTTGAGGGATATGTGAACAAATCTGCATTGCATCTACGTGTACGCCCAATACACCAGCTGGACGAATTACAGGAATGCCTTTTTCATGAAGCGCTTCAACTAAATATTTAATAAAAGACGGACTTTGGCAGATAACAGACTCATCTAAAGTTTCATATAAACCAACTGCCATCGCTTCAACCTCACGAATTGACATACCACCATAAGTCAAGAAACCTTCGTACAGCGGTACTAAAGCTTCTAATTCCTTGAAAATCTCCATGCTGTTTGTCGCTATACCACCTCCACGAGAGGAGCTAAGTTTTCTTGCTGAAAAATAGCATAGGTCAGAAAGGCCTGTCATGGTATGGATAATTGTCTTGATATCAGCATCTTTAAACTCTTCCTCACGCTGTTTAACCAAGAGAGCATTTTCGCCAAGCAGACTGCCGTCCAACACCAAGCGAATACCGTGTTTATCAGCAATAGCTCTAACATCACGCAAGTTTTGAATAGAGAAAGGCTGACCACCAATCAGGTTGGTAGAGGCTTCCATGCGGATAAAAGGAATATTTTTCGCTCCTTTTTGAGTGATGACTTTTTCCAACTCTTCAATATTCATATTTCCTTTGAAAGGATGATCGGAATTGATAACATAAGCCTCATCATAAAGCAATTCAACGATCTGCCCGCCTTTATCAGTAATATGCGCCATAGAAGTTGTAAAGTGATAGTTCATCGGAACCAA
>CAYVWK010000090.1:0-5915 GCA_964455235.1 uncultured Paludibacter sp. | reverse complement strand
GCCTCTAAACGACGTTCGATTGGCACTAAATGAATTTTTTGCACGATGCGTGCTTTATGTAATTCCAGAGGAATTTGTTCTCCGCTATAGAATTTAATTTCTTGCATGATAGATAATAATATGTATGGTTAATAAAATAATTTCAAAAAGAAAGAGCGCCCGTTTACAAGCACCCAGTTGTTAAAAAACAGTTGAATCTTACAAATTGAAAGAAATTTGCCTGCAAAGATAAAGTATTTTTTACTTAATGCCTACAAAATCAGCATTTTTGTAAGTTTTTTATCATTTACAGATATCAACTAAAAATTGTTCGATTAAAGCAGATGTGCGCCAAGCATTCCCAAGTGAATTATTAACGATTACGGTGAATACCCATTCTCGTTTTCCATCGATAATATAGCCTGAATAAGATTTTACACGTGTTAATGTGCCGCTTTTCACAAAAACCTTTTCATTCAAAGAGGTGTTTTTTAAAAAACCTGCAACCGTACCGTTTTTTCCAGCGGTGGGCAGACTGCTGAAAAAAGTTTTGCTGTTGGCACTTTTGTTATACATATAAATCAGAATATTTGAAAGAAAATCGGCAGAAACAGCATTGGTCGGACTAAGTCCTGAACCATCAGACATAAAGAGCTGACGAATATCCAAACCTCTTGTAAGCCAGAAGTTTGCGATTATATCTATGCTGAGTTTATTGGAAGCAACTTGATAGTTTTTTGTGCTAAGAGATTTAAACACCTGCTCGGCATAAAAATTATTGCTGGCATGGTTGATTTCCTTGATGATTTCCTTCATAGTAGGCGAAAGATGGGTATATACAACTGTTCTGTTGGGGAAATCTATAGGGAATTTTTTTTCTGATGCAGCATATGTTTTAGGCATGGAAGTAACGCTCACATTCCTTTCCTGCAAAAGCTTTTGGAAATCTTGAGCCAACTTCAAGCCAGGGTCGGGCAGTTCCGCCATCACTACAAACTCAGGTCTGTTAGCCGGAATCTCTCCGCGAACCGAGCGGGTTAAGCTGCGCGGTGAGCCATAAAAATACGCGCTGTCAAACTTTATCCTGCTGCTATTCAAGTTATTATCTATATACAGTCCTTCAATAATAGGACTTGTCTTGATAATTTCAGGCTTAGTACCCACTTCACCCGATTTAAAAGTTACCCTCAAGGTGTTATCCAAATATGCAATACCGTAAATCGCTGGTGCATAGTAGTTTCCGATATCATCCCACGTCCATTTTGCATTTGCACCCTCATTATCAAAACAACTTTCATCAGCAATAATAGTCCCGTTGATTTTCTTGATACCTGCATCGGTTACCGCTTTCACCCATTTATTGAGGAAATACGGATCGCCCAATTTAGTAGAGCCAAGCGTTGGATCGCCGCTGCCAACTATGTATAAATCACCATTTAAAGTTCCATTTGCGTCTATGCTACCATCATATTCAAGCTTGGTTTGATACTGATAATCAGGTCCGAATAGCTCCAAAGCTGTTGCCGTAGTAACTACTTTCATCGTTGAAGCTGGGATAGTCGCATGATTTGGACGATGTGTATATACTTCCTTCCCCGTTTTCAAATCTTTTACGCTGATGCTGATATTTGCATATTGAAGCTGCGATTGGTTTGTGAATTTCTCAACTGGATTTTGAGAGAAAATCTGTGTTGAAATGAAGAGAATGGTGATAGCGGTGTAAATTAATCTCATAATATAAAAAATTATCTGCAAAGATAACAATTGCTGATTTAATAAAAAACCACGACAGTATTTTATCGTGGTTTTAATAGTATTTGAAAGATATCAATTATTGATCTTGATTCTTCTCTTCTCTTGGTGGACGAGGCAATAATGCTTTTCTAGAAAGCTTGAATTTGCCTGTGCGTGCATCAATATCTAACAACTTCACTTCGATGATCTCGTTTTCTTTGATACCGCTCGCCTCCATAGTTTCAATGCGTTTCCAATCGATTTCGGAGATGTGCAATAAACCTTCTTTGCCAGGTAGAAACTCAACAAAGCAACCATAAGGCATGATGGATTTTACTTTTGCTTCGTAAACTTCACCTACCTCTGGAACTGCGATGATGCCTTTAATTTTAGCAACTGCCGCATCAATAGCATTTTTATTATTGGCTGCAATTTCTACACGACCTTGATCACCAATTTCTTCAATAGAAATAGTAGCGCCTGTCTCGGCTTGCATAGCTTGAATGATTTTACCACCAGGGCCTATAATCGCACCTATCATTTCCTTAGGAACGAAAATCACAACGATACGTGGAGCATGTGGTTTCAAGTCTTCGCGAGGCTCTGAAATTGTTTTCATCATCTCACCTAAAATGTGCATGCGACCTTCTTTCGCTTGTCTCAAAGCGGTTTCAAGAATCTCATACGACAAACCATCTACTTTGATATCCATTTGGGTAGCGGTAATACCGTCTTTTGTTCCTGTTACTTTGAAGTCCATATCACCTAAATGGTCTTCATCACCTAAAATATCAGATAAAACAGCAAAGTTTTTACCTTTATTTTCTGAAATAAGACCCATAGCAATACCAGAAACTGGTTTTTTAATGGTAACACCAGCATCCATTAAAGCAAGCGTACCAGCACAAACTGTTGCCATAGAAGATGAACCGTTAGATTCAAGAATATCAGAAACAACACGTACTACATAAGGATAATTCTCTGGCATCATGGTTTTTAATGCACGGAATGCAAGGTTACCATGACCAACTTCGCGGCGGCCAACTCCTCTTGACGGGCGAGCATCACCTGTTGAGAATGGTGGGAAGTTGTAGTGTAATAAGAATCTTTCGGTTCCTTGATTCAATGCTTCATCAACTATCTTTTCGTCTTGTTTCGTACCAAGCGTTACGGTTGTAAGTGATTGAGTTTCACCACGTGTAAATACCGCAGAACCGTGTGCTCCAGGTAGATAATCAATTTCTGACCAGATAGGACGAACCTCGGTGGTTTTTCTACCATCCAAACGTTTGCCTTCATCTAAAATAGAACGACGCATGGCTTCTTTTTCAACTGCGTGGTAATATCTATTGATAAGCTCAGCTTTTTCTTCAGCTACTTCAGGTTCTAAACTTGCGATATATTCAGCTTTTACAGATTCAAAGTTTTCTGCGCGCGAATGCTTGTCAGCATTACAAGAAGCAGCAAAAGCATAGACTTTATCATAAGTTTTTGCCCAGATGTCTTTCTTTAGATCTTCATCACTTTCCTCGTGACAATATTCACGTTTTTGCGTTTTGCCTACTGCTTCCATTAGCTCTAATTGAGCTTGGCATTGTACTTTGATAGCCTCATGAGCTACTTTCATAGCATCAAGCAAATCATCTTCACTTACTTCTTTCATTTCACCTTCAACCATCATGATATTGTCAAGCGTTGCGGCAACCATGATATCCATATCAGCTTCTGCGAGTTGAGAGAAAGTTGGGTTTAGCACAAATTCGCCATTAATTCTGGCAACGCGAGCCTCAGAAATCGGTCCGTTGAAAGGTATATCAGAAACTGCTAAAGCAGCAGAAGCCGCTAAACCAGCTAATGCATCAGGCATATCTTCACCATCGGAAGAAAATAACATCACATTTACAAAGGTCTCAGCATGAAAATCCTCTGGGAAAAGTGGACGTAAAGCACGGTCAACTAAGCGAGAAACTAAAATCTCATAATCGGAAGGACGACCTTCACGGCGTAAAAAACCACCTGGAAAACGTCCAAAAGCGGAAAACTTTTCTTTATAATCAACAGAAAGAGGCATAAAATCTACACCAGGATTCGCATCCTTAGCTGCACAAACTGTTGCTAATAACATGGTGTTACCCATGCGTACCATCACCGAGCCATCAGCTTGTTTAGCCAATTTGCCCGTTTCAATGGTAATTTCTCTTCCATCGCCCAATGCAATGGTTTTTGTAACTACATTCATAAAAAATTACAATTTAATTATTAAAACTTCTTTTATATCGGGCGCAAAGGTACAATAATCTAATGAGTAATTTGGCTAAATGCTTATAAATATGTATATTTAAGCGTTTTTTTAATGAAACAATGCACAGTTATAGAGAAGTTAGCTGTATATAATTTATCTATATTAGTATTGAAGTTATTTGTTTGTGGCTATCAATTTAAGTTCTTAAATTTGTATCAAATTAAAATCAATAATAAATATTAAGATTACACATTATGGAAACAACAAATGGATTAAACGTTATGCCACGTATAGGTGAAAAAGCACCTTCATTCACGGCTATTACAACTCAAGGTACTATCAATTTCCCTGAAGATTATGCAGGAAAATGGTCAATTTTATTCAGTCACCCAGCTGACTTTACACCAGTTTGTACTTCTGAGTTTATGACTTTTGCTACTATGGATGAGGAGTTTAAAGCTCTTAATACGCAGCTTATTGGTTTGTCTGTTGACGGACTTTACAGCCATATTGCATGGTTGCGCACTATCAAAGAAAAAATTGAATACAAAGGGATGAAAGATGTTGAAGTTACTTTCCCACTGATTGAGGATATCACGATGGAAGTGTCTTCAAAATACGGTATGATTCAGCCAGGTGAAAGCAATACCAAAGCTGTTCGCGCAGTGTTTTTTGTAGACCCATTGGGCATGATTCGCACCATCCTTTATTATCCGCTTTCTTTGGGTAGAAACTTTGATGAAATTAAACGTATCTTGATTGGCTTGCAAACTGCTGATAATTTTGAAGTTGCTTTGCCTGCTGATTGGCGTCCAGGTGACGATGTAATCGTTCCTACAGCTGGTTCTTGTGGTGTTGCGAAAAGCCGCATGGAAAGTCAAGATGACGATGTAACTTGTTACGACTGGTTCTTCTGTACCAAAAAATTATCTAAAGAAGCAGTCGAAAAGGCACTAGGAAAATAATCCTTGTGATTAGATTTTTAGTAGATTGTGTACGAGAGGGGTAGGTGACTACCTCTCTTTTTTTTAACAAAAAAGCCTCAGGCTACACACCCGAGGCTTTTCTATAAATATAATTTCAGTTGAAATTAGAATACAACTTTAAATTCAACGCGTCTGTTTTTTGCTCTACCAGCTGCTGTGTTATTATCAGCTACTGGCTTGTTGATACCATAACCAACTGCATTTACACGCTCTTCAGCAATTTCTCTGTCTGTAAAGTATTTTTTCACAGAATCAGCACGTTTTTGTGATAAGATTAAGTTTTTATCTGCATTACCTGAACTGTCGGTATGACCATAAACATCAATTGAATATTCTGGGTTTTCTTTCAAGATAGTAACAATCTCATCCAATACTTTGTAAGAAGAAGATTTTAAAACATCTTTACCTGATTCAAATTGGATACCTTGAAGTGCTCTGTCAAATACTTTTTTAGTTTCTTCTTTAACTTCTGGGCAACCTTTGTTTTCTGCGATACCAGGTACGTCTGGACATTTGTCTAAGTAATCTGGAATACCATCACCGTCTGTATCAACTGGGCAACCGTTTGCATCAACTACAACGTTTCTTGGAGTGTCTCCACATTTGTCTAAATAATCTGGAATACCGTCACCATCGCTATCAACTGGGCAACCATTAGCATCAACTGCAACACCTTTAGGGGTATTTGGACATTTGTCTAAGTAGTCAGCAACACCGTCACCATCGCTATCAATTGGACAGCCATTAGCGTCAACTTGAACACCTTTAGGAGTGTTAGGACATTTGTCTAAGTAATCAGCAACACCGTCACCATCACTATCAACTGGACAGCCATTAGCATCAACTTTTGCTCCTTTAGGAGTATTAGGACATTTGTCTAAGTAATCAGCAACACCGTCACCATCGCTATCGATTGGACAGCCTTTAGCATCAACTTTTACACCTTTAGGAGTGTTAGGACATTTGTCATATTT
>CAYVWK010000089.1:0-8670 GCA_964455235.1 uncultured Paludibacter sp. | reverse complement strand
TTCTATTGGTGTGTTAATTTTATTCCTAGAGACACTGGTTGTTTCTAATAGTTCTGTCTGGATGAGAGCCTTTATTTTTTGTAATGAATTAATTATTATTTTCGGAGTGATTGGTTTTAATACATATTGTGCAATACCAATTTCGATAGCTTGTTGAGCAAATTCAAATTTATCAAAAGCACTAATAAATATAATCTTTACTCTTGGCATGAACTCTTTTACTTTTTTACTTAACTCTATTCCATCCATTCTTGGCATTTTTATGTCTGAGATAATTATATCAGGCCGTAATTCTAATATTAAAGGAAGGGCTTCTTCTCCATTTTTAGCCTCACCAACATAATTGAGATTTAAAAATTCCCAAGGAATATTGTCACGAATCCCTTTTCTTGTGTATAGCTCATCTTCAACTAAAAACACCTTTAATATCATATCATGCAACCCAAGGGAGTTTTATAATAACCACACTCCCTTTATCCTTTTCACTCTTAATACTAATTCCATACTGCGAGCCATAAAACAATTTAATCCTATTTTGTACATTCTTTAGTCCAAAACCCTGTCCTTTATGTAATTTTTCTTTATCAGAATAGAGTGGATTATCAAGAAATTTCCTGACAGAAAGTAGTCGTTCTTTATCCATACCTAACCCATTATCCTCAATAGTAAAATATGTAAATTCCCCTTCTCTATACCCTTTTATAGTTATTGTACCGTGGCCTTTTTCTCTAATTCCATGATATAAAGCATTCTCTACAATAGGTTGTATTATTAATTTTAAATAATGAGATTGCTTTACCTCATCCGATATATCAATATTATATTGTAATGAATCTTCATCTCGTATTTTTTGTACAGTTAAATAACTTTCAAGACTTAAAATTATATCTGTTACAGGGATTACCTCTTCACCTTTGCTAAGGTTTAATCTAAAGAATGTAGAAAGTGCTTCTACCATCTCGATAATATCATCATATCGTTTCTCCAAAGACATCCATACAATTGTATCTAATGTATTGTAGAGAAAATGGGGGTTAATTTGTTGTTGAAGTACTCTAAAGTGTGCTTGGAGGTAGTTTTTGTGTGCAATTTCTTTTTGATTCATCAGATTTTTTAAATCATATACCATCGTATTAAAGCTATTTTGCAATTTATCAATATCTGTGTCGTTAGTTTTTATCACTAGTTGAGTATTAAAATCACCACTAGCAGCTAATTCCATATGTTCTCTCAATAACTTTAGAGGTTTTAGTATTAATTGTGAAATAAAAAAGAAGACAAATATTATGAGTAATATCACACCTAAGAATATTATTAAAGTAATTCTTAGAGCACTATTGATAGGTTTAATAAGCTGCTCATACGAAATTTTGTAAGATATTACCCAATTCTCATAGAGAATATTTTTGTAAATTGATAGTTCTTTGTCTAGTGTTATGGTATTCATATCTGGAATACCTTGATTGACATCTTCTTTGCTTGAAGTATATATCAATTCCATTTTGCCAATAATGTCACCTTCTCCTGTCTGATAATATTTTTCAATCTCTTCTGGATATACATCAATAATGATTACTCCAAGAACTTCTAAAGTCGTATTATCTAATAAAATTTGACCTATAGACATTGTCTCTATCGCTGCTATATTTTTTCGATAGTTTGCTTTTTGAGGAGGTAAAAGGATAAATTCATCATCTTGATAATTCAAAATAGAGGTGAAAGTGGGGTTTTTATGTAGTATCTCAGGATCTAGACGGTAATACCCATCTCTTTCGCTATGACATTTTCCATTCAATCCAATAATAGTAATATTATGAACAGATTTTTCATCAAAAAGACTTTTTCGATAAAGTTCGAATAGAGAACGTATTTCCCAAGAACTTGACGGAGTATCTTTTGACTCACGAAGGAAACGAGTAACGCTTCTTGATTCCATAATTGAACTAACCTGCTCAATATTTCTGAAATAGCGATTAATATTACTTACTGCCCAATCACTATTATACGAGGCTGTTTCAACAGTAACTTTTAAAAGATTCTGATAATATACGAAGTATGATAATGAAGAAACAATAATGAGTGGAATTAATCCTACAGCAATAAAAAGAAGTATCAACTTACGACGAATTGTTTGTTTCATATCTGTTCTATTTGTTGAAAGAATTTTTTGTGATAATCTGAATTCCTGTATCGATAAACTCAGGGAGTTGTTCCCCTCGAATAGCTTTATTCATTGCATCAATAGCTTCTTGTCCCCATTTATATTGATTTTGTATGATAGAAGCCTGAACTATTCCATCTTTTATCCCTTCTAAGATGAATTCAATATCATCAAAGCAAAATACTGGTATGCTCAGTCCCCAAGCTTTCCACATTCTAACAACCATAGGCCCAGATTCTGCATCCATGGTGACTATAGCATCAAAATTTTCAGTTGCTAAAATATTTTCAATGTTGGAATATATCCTTTCACTCACGGTTAACCCCTCTTGTATGGAAAGAATAGAGAGCCTATTTTCATTTTCAATATAACTTTTAAAACCCTCAACTCGTTGGCACATATTTCTTGTTTTCATACTTGAGACAGAGATAACTATACGTCCTGAACCATCAAGATAGTTGCTAACCTGCTTTGCCATTTCAATGCCAGCTTGATAGTTATTTGTTCCAATAAATGAAAGGCGTTTTGAGTCAGGTGAATCTATATCAAGACACACAACAGGAATTCCATATTCGACAGCTTTATTTATTATAGGAATAAGTGTTTCATCAATTGGCCCAATAGCAATCGCATCAACATCGTTGTTTATATACTTTTCCATAAGGATAATCTGTTCTTCAGCTGTTTGAGTGTAAGGAGCAGTGATTGTTAGTTTCAAATTAGGATATTTTTTTGCTTGTTCTCTAGCTCCAAGGCTTGTCTGATTAAAAAAAGGATGGAGGACGGGGTAGATAATAACTACATTATTACCGTAAATAATTGATAAAGGTATCACTATAGTCGCAAAAAATACTAAAATTATTATTCTAGGGAGATTTTTTCCTTTCATCATTGCCCTCAATTGTATCATAGTGGACTCAGTTGTCAATTGTATTAATTTGGCTAATTCTAGCTAAATATATCAACCAATATACTCTGAATTGAAGAACTATACACCACCACTTGTTTATAGTGATGCATAGCTATTTCTCAATATGTCATATCGCTTAAAAAATATTTCCCTTTGCTGATTTTTTCTCTATCAATTTTATAATTGATTCTGCTTCTTCTTCACTATCTGCATATGTGTTTATAAAAAGACCTTCAGGTTTTAATTCGTCTAGTATGGGTTCAATTTCGTGTGGATCTAAAAGTAGATAGAGTTTTTTACCACTTTCCTGTATTTGTTTAAACTTTGGAATATATTCAGGGGTTGTAGTTGGAGGGGAACCTACTCCAGGAGTAAACTGAATGCAATCTATGTCTTTGAGTGTTAGTAAACGATCAAGATGATTTTTTATACAATTAGGGCCATCTAAATGGAATGTTGCATAATCTAACCAACTCGACATTTTTCGCAATTCTATGAAGAAAAATTCTTCAAACATATCTGGGGAAATATTATAGGAAAAATCATTAGCAATTTGGTCATGAGTTCCTGGTGCCCAGAGATTGAGCCATGCTAATACACTCCCGTTTTGATTGAGGGAAGAATATCTTGTATGAAACTCATCATGGTATTCAAGCCATGGATTAATCATTACCTCTATAGCCTCTTTTACTTGATCAGGATTCATTACTAAATCCATCGCAAGGTTTGCTAACCCTCTCATTAAAGAGAGATTGTCGGCTCCATTTCCTAATTCTGGAACTCCAATGAAATACCGTCCATCACTTTTTTCAGCTAAATAGTCTGTTATTGCAAAGAGCTGTTTTCGAGTAACATTAGTTTCTTTGTTAAATTCCCAATTCCATTCATCCCATTCTTTAATAGCTTCTTCAAACCATACTGAATGTTTAGTAAATACTGGTTCACAGTTCCAGAAGGCGCATCCAGCAGAAGCGCCCCAATTCACGTATGTTCCAGGTGCAGCTTCACCACCAAAAAAAGTATTTTCCATCCAATATATAGCTCTTTTATAGTTCTCTTCTGGATCAACCCACCATTTTTTTATAGATTCTGTGTCATTATCTTTGAATTTCTCAAGACCTCCTAGCCATGGCCCATTTGTCAGATGAGGAAATTTTTCAATTTTCGATGTTTTTCGAGGACCCAAAATACCAACACAAGCTCGATCGATTATCTCTCCTTTCCAGAATGCAAGGAGCCGTTCTTTTGCTTTATCCCAATCTTCTTTATAATACATTTATCTACCTCTCATTCTAATATTTCTTCTTCTCATAAGTATAAATCTGTTTATTTATAGTCTCAAATGGGAAATATTACGATTCTAGTTGAACTCTATCCTGTATAATTATAAACGGTAGAAAATTTTTTGATAAAGGTATAAATTCTTTTGATTTGAGATGGTGAAGATGTTTTTTTCATCGCTATAAGCTTATCTAATATTGTTTTATGTGAATAGTTTTTACTCCATAGTTATGCCCAAAGGGAAGTACTATATCTTTATTAAGTTAAAATCTCTTAGCAATATTTCATTAGATATTTAACTTATATCAAAAAAAAATCAATTTACTTGGATATGAGGATATAAACTTCAACTATATCCTAAATTAAACACATGTACGGCGCATTAGTTATGCCCTTACCATGTAGACACTATGAAAACAGAATCAGAGATAATTTTAAGAGTTCAGGGAGTTAGTAAACAATTTCCCGGTGTGAAAGCTCTAGACAGAGTAGATTTGGACTTGAGAAAAGGGGAAGTTCTTGCCCTTGTTGGAGAAAACGGTGCAGGAAAAAGTACTCTTATGCATATTTTATCTGGGATATATAAGCGTGATGAAGGAAATATTAGTGTTTGGGGAAAAGTATGTGAACTGGAAAATAAAAATGCAGCCGAGAAGGCTGGAATAGGAACAGTATTTCAGGAGAGTAGTCTCTTAGCTAAACTCTCTGTTCTTGAAAATCTATTCAGTGGAGAGCCTCCCCAGGGGAAATTTGGTCTCATTAATTGGAAGGAAATGAATAATAAAGCCATTAAACTTTTAGAAGAATTAAATATTGATGTAGATGTAAAAGTTTTAGCGGGAACTCTTTCGACGGCGACTCAAAAGATGATAGAAATTGCTAGGGCACTATCAAAAGATTTTAAAATTTTGATTCTTGATGAGCCTACAGCATCAATCACAGTAGAAGAAAGTGAACAGCTATTTAAATTGATCAAAAGGCTTACTCAGAGTGGTAAAAGTATTATTTATATCTCCCATCGTATTAAAGAAATAATCGAAATTGCAGATCGTGTTTCAGTTTTGAAAGATGGTAAACATGTTGGTACATACAATATTTCAGAAATAACAGAGTCAGAAGTATGTGAAAAAATGGTTGGAAGAAAACTTCTCGATTTCAATTATCTAAACCAAGCTAGTGATAAAACTATTTTAAAGGTAGAGAATATCTCTGGAGATAAATTCTCGAATATTAGTTTTAATCTAAAACAAGGTGAATTTCTAACTATAACAGGATTGACTGGAGCAGGAAGAACAGAGTTAGCTCTTTCTTTATTTGGGAAATTACCAATTACTAGTGGTAAGATATTTTTGAATGATAATTTATGCAAGTTTAAATCACCTAAAGATGCGATGAATGCAGGAATAGGGTATGCGACAGAAGATAGAAAAAAATTAGGACTTTTTATGGGAATGAGTATTTATGAGAATATGGAATCAAATAACATTGATATTCTCAATGAAGGAATATTCATTTCAAGAAAAAATACCGAAAAAATGGCAGAAGATAATGTCTCAAGATTTAGGATTATTAGCTCAAGTATTTATCAAAATGTTCATAGTTTAAGTGGAGGGAATCAGCAGAAAGTCTGCTTGTCCCGGTGGATTTATTACCAACCAAAAATATTAATTGTTGACGAACCAACTTTGGGGGTCGATGTTGGATCAAAAGAAGAGATATACACCATCTTAAATGAACTTACAAAAGAAGGAATGTCAATTATTATGATTAGCTCAGATATGATGGAAACCCTTTCGCTGGGCGATAGGATAATGGTTATGTATGAAGGAAGAATGATGGCAGTTATGGATAGAAAACATTGCACAGAAGAGAATATTGTAGCTTTGGCATCTGGAATTGAAATGAAAGAGGTAAGTAAATGAGTATGGCAGATGTAGGTATGAAAAATAGAAAAAATATTAAATTTCAATCAACAATTAAATCACTTTTCGCTACGAGGAGCCTTCAATTATTAATAATAATTGCTTTAATTCTCATTTTTTCTACATTGTCTTTAGGAAGCCGTTTTGCAAATAGTAGTAATTTGCAAGCTGTATTAATCAGTTTTGTTTCAACGGGGCTTATTGCCATAGGGATGATGGCTCTTCTGATTAGTGGTGTTTTTGATCTCTCTGTTGGCTCTACCTATGCTATGGGAATGATTTTGGTTGCTCACTTCATGAAAATGCTAAATTTTTCTTGGCCACTCGCTGTAGTGAGTACATTATTAATTTGTGGGTTTATTGGCAGTATTAATGGATTCCTTATTGTTAATATGAAACTCAATCCTCTCATCGCTACCTTAGCAATGATGGGAATTCTTCGTGGATTAGCCATTATTATTGGTGGAATAGGAGTCAGTGGATTTCCTGATTCATTTAAAATGCTTGGACAAAGTGCGTTTCTCGGATTTCGAATTCCTGTTTGGTTTCTTTTAGTCATATCAATTATTTTTATCGTAATGTTCCGTTATTTGAAGTTTTTTAGGAAATATTATTTTGTTGGTGGAAATGAAGAAGCTGCCCGGCTTTGTGGAATTAGTGTTAATAAAGTGTGGTTCAGTGGATTTATTATCATGGGGTTATTAGCAGGTTTAGCTGGAATTCTTTATGCTGCCCGTCTAGGTGCATCAACAGGTCAAGCTGGTGTTGGAATGGAATTAAATGTCATTGCAGGAGTTGTTATTGGCGGTGCAAGTTTAAATGGTGGGAAAGGCACTATACTAGGTGGACTGTTGGGAACATTTTTCATGGCTATTGTTTTTAACGTAATGGTAATAAGTGGAGTATCAGCGTATTGGCTGAGAATCGTTAATGGCGTCATTCTAATTCTTGCTGTATATACTGATGTTATTATTGAAGAAGGCTATATAAATAAATTATTTAGAAGAAAATCTCATTAAGAAAAATTCTTAAGAGATAAAAAATATCAAAAAGGGGTATGAAATGAAAAGAATTTGGTTACTTCCATTAATTTTTCTTGTACTAGCTCTGTGTGTTTTCACTGGCTGTTCGAAACAAGTAGAAAAAACCGAAACTGGAGCAGCAGCTGTAGTCGATGATTATTCGGATGAAGTCTACATCATGGCGACGATGTATAGTGCTCATCCAGTAGTAAAACCGGATTTGTACTACTTTAAAGAAAAAGGCAAAGAACTAGGAGTAAAAACTTTTACAGTGGGCCCTCCCGATAATAACCTCGAATTGTATGTTGAGGCTTTAGAGCAAGCTATTGCACAAAAACCTGCTGGTTTAGCCATCAATGGTCTAGATGTTGCAATTGTCGATTTAATAGATAAAGCAATGAATCAAGGAATCCCAGTTGTTCTTTGGGATGCTGACTTACCAATGAGTAAAAGAATTACCTTCATAGGTACAAACTGGCCAGAACTAGGTGTGCGTCTTGCAGAGGCAATGGCCCCATTAGTTAATTATAAAGGAAAAGTAGGACGATTAGGAAATATTTCTCAGCCTCATATTATGGCTGCTATGAATAGGTTTAAAGAACATATGGCAGTAATAGCACCTAATGTTGAAGTTCTTGATATTATGGATGATAAAGGAATGATAAATGAAGCAGAAGATGCTGCCAATGCATTAATTCAAAAACATCCAGATATTGCAGGTATTGCAGGATTTGATGGAAGTTCTGGTGGAGGGATTTGCCCAGCTGTAAAAAATGTTGGAAAAGTTGGAGAGATCAAAGTTGTAATTAATGACTTGATAGCTACACACATAGAGTTCCTTAAGGATGGTAGTGCTCAATATGTTTCTGGACAGAAGCGAAATATCTTTGGACCTTTAGCATTACAAACATTATTTAATATAAACCATCAAGATTATGCTTTTACTTCTAGTATCGCAAACGATGCAGAGTTAGGAATTTATCAAGCACCTGCACAAATTGATACAGGATTTATTGATGTAACAGCAGAGTCTGTTGATGAGTTTGTAGCTGCTATGGAAGCACTTGCAAAGAAATAACATGATCTCAGAGTTTTACAATGGTATCAACTTGATTTATACAGGTTGGTGCCATCTTTGATTTGATATGCATTATCTATTTAAAGATTATGGCATTAGCGTTCTAATGCACATAATGGTGATACAAGGTTGTCTCCATATACCAAAGTTCTCTTTCTAAACAAGGGAGTGTTTAATTGTATATTGTATCTCTATATAGAATATAAGATTCTAATTTTATATTCTCTTTTGTCCATCTTGCGTTTAGATGTTTCTGCTGTATACTGTACATATAGTATTGAAAACTTCTTCAAAAG
>CAYVWK010000088.1:3400-8688 GCA_964455235.1 uncultured Paludibacter sp. | reverse complement strand
CCTATTCATCTTCTGCAAAGTCTTGTAAATACTGCGTTTTGCGTCTGGTTTGTACCAGAAAAAGAATTGGCGTTGCTCTAATTTTTCTTGCTTGGTTTTGGCGGTATAAACCTTTTCTAAGGTATATGGATGATAGCCTGAATAGTAGATTTCAGTAGCTAAAGTCATAGGCGTAGGGGTGAAATCTTGTATCTGCTCCAACCTGAAATTCAGCTGTTTCGTGTGTATGGCTAAATCTGCCATATCGGCTAAATCGCAGGCGGGGTGACTGGAAATGAAGTATGGAATGAGCTGCTGACGAAGATTTTTGGCATCATTAATCTTATCAAACTCCTTTTTAAATTGATAAAAGTATTTGAAACTAGGCTTTCGCATCAATTTCAAGACTTCGTCGGATGTATGTTCGGGTGCAATTTTCAACCTACCTGAAACATGTTTTTCTATCAACTCTTTGGTATATTCCTTATGACTTTCATTCGTCTTGGAATTTTTGGTTTCTGATAAAAGCATATCATAGCGAATGCCACTTCCTACAAAGGATTTTTTTATTTTAGGAAGCTTATCCACAGCTCGATACACCTCCAACAAAGGCGTATGATCCGTATTCAAATTGAAACATACCTTGGGATGTATGCAAGAAGCTCGTTTACAGGTTTTGCAGATTTCCATATCAATTCCGTGCATCTCGTACATATTGGCTGAGGGTCCGCCTAAATCGCTGATATACCCCTTAAAATCAGGCATTTCAGTGATCTGTCTGACTTCATTCAGAATAGACTCTTTGGAACGCGAAACGATGAATTTACCTTGATGGGCAGATATAGTACAAAACGCACAGCCACCAAAGCATCCTCGATGTAAATTCACCGAAAACTTTATCATTTCATAAGCAGGAATGGTCTTGTTTTTATATTTGGGGTGAGGCAGACGCGTAAAAGGTAAATCAAAGCTCGCATCCAATTCTCCTTGCGAAAGAGGTTGATAAGGAGGGTTTACCACAACATACTGATTAGCTGTTTTTTGCACCAATCTATCAGCATTATAACGATTGGATTCAACTTCTATATGCTTGAAATTGGATGCGTAGGCTTTTTTATCTTTCAAGCAAGTTTGATGATCGACTAATTCACGAGTTTTCCATTCGGGATATTCATCAACTTTGGTTGATAAATAAGCAGTTTGAGGTACATTTTTTATATCAGAAAAAGGTATTCCCTGTTCTAATTTTTTTAATATTGAAAGCAAAGGCTTCTCCCCCATACCATAAACCAATAAATCAGCCTTTGTATCTGCTAAAATACTCGGCATCAGGCTATCTGACCAATAATCATAATGTGTAAAACGGCGCAAAGAAGCTTCTATTCCACCTAACAAAATAGGCACATCTGGAAAGAGTTTTTTGAGCGTTTGGCAATAGACTTTAGAAGCATAATCTGGTCGGAAATGTGGCTGACCATCAGGCGAATAGGCATCATCGGAACGTAAACGTTTATTAGCTGTATAATGATTCACCATCGAATCCATATTGCCAGCCGTAACTGCAAAAAACAAACGCGGTTTGCCTAACTTCTTGAAATCCCGCAAATCATCTTGCCAATTAGGCTGAGGCACTATCGCTACCTTCAAACCCTGCGCCTCTATCAATCGACCTATTACAGCTGCACCAAAAGCAGGGTGATCCACATAAGCATCCCCAGAAAATAAAATAACATCCAACTCATCCCATTGGCGTAATTTAAGCTCTTTTTGGGTAGTTGGCAGAAAATCAGTCAGTTGATAATTCATTTTTAAATATTGTGATAAACAAAGAAAATACTATCTTTGTGATTCTAAAAAAACATACAAAGATAAATAAATAACTATCAAAAGAATAATCATATGAGACACTTTCCCCCTTCTGAGCTGATTATCAATGAAGATGGCAGCATATTTCACCTACACATCAAGCCTGAACATTTAGCAGACAATGTGATTTTAGTGGGCGATCCTGGTCGCGTTGAGTTAGTTGCAAGTTTTTTCGATACACGTGAATGCAATATCTCTAGCAGAGAGTTTAACACCATCACTGGAAGCTATAAAGGTAAGAGAATCACCGTTTTATCTACTGGTATTGGAACTGACAATATTGATATAGTGGTGAATGAATTGGATGCTTTAGCCAATATTGACTTGGAAACTCGTACCGAAAAACCAACTTTTAGAGCATTAAACCTGATTCGTATTGGTACTTCTGGTGCTATGCAGCCCGACATTCCTTTGGGAAGTTTCCTGATTTCTGAAAAATCTATCGGTTTTGATGGTATGATTAATTTCTATGCTGGTCGTGATAAGGTTTCCGACTTGGAATTTGAAGCCGCTATGGTGAAACATTTGGATTGGAATAAGCAATTAGCAGCACCTTATGTGGTGGATGCCGATCCTGAATTGATTAATCGTATTGGTCAGGATGATATGATTAGAGGTGTAACTATCTCTGCAAATGGATTTTACGGTCCGCAAGGACGCGTCTTACGTGTTGGTTTAGCTGACCCAGAACTCAATGATAAAATTGAATCTTTCCGCTATAAAGATTATAAAATCACCAATTATGAGATGGAAGGCTCTGCTATTGCTGGTTTGGCGAAATTGATGGGCGGTCATAAAGCGATGACAGTTTGCTGCATCATCGCTAATCGCCGCGTTGAAGCTGCCAATACCGATTACAAACCCTATATCGAGAAATTAGTTAAAACCGTTTTAGATCGTATCTAACTCATATCATATAAACATATGAATACCAACACTATAGCAGCTATTTCAACAGCTCCCGGCATAGGCGGAATAGCTGTTATTCGTGTTTCTGGAAAGGATGCCATTCCCTTAAGTGATGGTATTTTTTGTGCAAAGAAGAAGGATGTCACCCTACTCTCTCAACCCGCTTTTTCTATTAGCTTTGGGGATATTATAGATTCTGATAATCAGGTAATTGATGAGGTGTTGGTGAGCGTTTTTCGTGCACCACATTCTTTTACAGGCGAAGATGTAGTAGAGATTTCATGCCATGGTTCACTCTTTATTCAGCAGGAGATTCTGCGTCTTTTAGTTGATAAGGGCTGTAGTCTAGCAGGTCCTGGTGAATTTACCCAACGTGCTTTTCTGAATGGCAAGATGGACTTAGCACAAGCTGAAGCGGTTGCCGACTTGATAGCATCTACCTCTCAAGCCTCACTCCGCATGGCATTGAACCAAATGCGAGGCGGTTTTTCATCGGAATTAGCCGAATTGCGCAATCAATTACTTCAATTTGTATCTTTAATTGAATTAGAATTAGATTTTTCTGAGGAAGATGTAGAATTTGCAGATAGGAGTCAGTTGAAAACTCTTTCTTTAGCTATTGAAAAACATATCAGTAGTTTAGCTGATTCGTTTCGCATAGGAAATGCTTTGAAAAACGGCATACCCGTAGCTTTGGTTGGCGAAACCAATGTAGGTAAGTCTACCCTTCTCAATCTCCTTCTGAAAGAAGAAAAAGCTATTGTTTCGAATATACATGGCACCACGCGCGACACCATTGAAGATATTGTGAATGTGCGAGGCATCACCTTCCGTTTCATCGATACAGCAGGCATTCGCCAAACCACCGACACCATCGAGACTATAGGTATAGAGCGCACTTTTCAGAAGATAGAACAAGCCTCTATTGTACTATGGATATTGGATGGAACGCAGTACAGCGAGCACATGGAATGGCTTACTGAAAAGATTCAAAGAAAAGCAGAAGGCAAGAAAATCATCATGATTATCAATAAGATAGATAAAGTTGATGATGAAGAAAAAGAGGTGTTACTAGACCTTTTCAGTCAATGTGAATGTGAGAAAATCTTCATTTCTGCCAAACAAAAAATCAATATTAATACCTTAGAAGACGCTTTGATTCGTGCTGCTCAACTCCCTGAAATCCATGCAGGCGATGTGGTAGTCAGCAATATGCGCCACTACGAAGCCCTTCAAAACGCTCTGACATCCATTCAGCGCGTTAATGCCAACCTCTCCACTGGACTCTCCAGCGAATTTCTCTCCCAAGATATCCGTGAATGCATGCACTATTTAGGCGAAATCACGGGACATATCTCCAATGATGAGATTTTAGGGAATATCTTCAAGAATTTTTGTATAGGAAAGTGAAGTTGCTGGTTTCCCAACAAACCTAAATATCACCCAAGATTTGTAATTTCTGATAGTTTGATATTAAAAATTACGTATTTTAGCAGGCTGTAAAATTATACAACTAATATTAATATGTCTAAGCGTACTAAAATTATACTTTTTAGCATTATTGGAGCTTTACTACTTGGAATAGTGCTATATCCTTCTATTAAAAGGATGTTTGTTAAAGATATAGATGCTGAAATAGCTATACAATCTGCTAAAGTTGGCCAAAAAAAACAGGTGCTAAACGTCAATGCAATGGTCTTAGAGCCGCATTCACTCACGGATATCTTTCGTACTAAAGGTCAACTTTTGCCTGATGAGGAGGTGGATTTATCCTTTGAAACTTCTGGGAAAATTACCCATATTTACTTTCAGGAAGGGACTTTCGTGAAAAAAGGGACTTTATTAGCGAAAGTGAATGACCTACCGCTTTTAGCTGAACTCAAAAAGCTTGAAGCGCAAGTGCCATTAGCTAAAGAGCGTGTTAATCGTCAGCGTACCTTGTTAGATAAGGATGCCGTTAGTCAAGAGGCTTTTCAGTCTGTTAGTACGGATTTAGATAAACTATTAGCTGATATTGAGTTGGTTAAGTCGCGCATCGACCAAACGGAACTGCGCGCACCTTTCGATGGTATTATTGGTTTAAGATGGGTCAGCGAGGGTGCTTTTGCTTCTACGGGTACGGTGGTCGCTAATCTTACCAAAATATCTCCGCTAAAAATTGAGTTTTCTGTCAATGAACGTCATGCTAATCACATCAAAACAGGCACTAGAATCAATTTTAAAATTGATGGAGATGAGTCTGTATATCAGGCTAATGTGTATGCTATTGAGAGTCGTTTGGATGAGAAAACCCTTTCTTTGAAAACACGTGCCCTCTATCCTAACCCACAAGGTAAATTGTTGCCTGGTCGTTCTGCTTCTGTGGAAATCGTTTTGCGCCAAATCGACAATGCCATCATCGTTCCAGGTATTTCAACCATTGCTGAAATGGGGCGCGATTTGGTCTATATCTATAAAAATGGAAAGGCTAAGCAGATTGAGGTTGAAAAGGGCTTGCGGACTGCTTCTGCGGTGCAGATTACCAAAGGTTTACA
>CAYVWK010000088.1:1219-3300 GCA_964455235.1 uncultured Paludibacter sp. | reverse complement strand
CGCGATTGTGACCCTCCTACTGTTTCTAAGGCGGATGCAGATGCTAATCCTATTATGCAGATTACAGTGCGCAGTGAGCAACGCACACTTTTGGAGCTGACTGAAATCGCTGAGTTGACGGTGAAAGAGCAGCTGCAAACCATTCAAAATGTGAGTGCAGTGGAGATTTGGGGTGAAAATCGCTATTCTATGCGTTTGTGGTTAGACCCTGTGAAAATGGCGGCTTACGATGTTACGCCCATGGATATCAAACAGGCTGTGGATAGGGAAAATGTGGAACTACCTTCTGGTAGTATTGAGGGTGATAAATTGGAGCTGAAAATTAGGACTTTAGGTTTGATGGAAACGCCTGAGGAGTTTAATAACCTAATTATCAAAGAAGATAATTATCGTATTGTGCGCTTTTCTGATGTGGGTACGGCTGAATTAGATGCTGAAAATCGCAAGAATTTACTGCGCTACAACAGCATTCCTATGGTTAGCGTGGTGATTATCCCCCAACCTGGTGCTAACCAAATTGAAATTTCTGATGCTGTCAACCAGCGTATTGTGTATATGCACAAGGATTTACCTGAGGATGTAACGGTTGAAGTAATTTATGATAATACGAAGTTCGTTCGTGCATCTATTAATGAGGTGCAAGAGACCATCTATATCGCTTTTCTCTTGGTTATTCTGATAATTTTCTTGTTTTTGCGTGATTGGCGGGTGACTTTAATCCCTATCGTGGCTATTCCTGTATCGCTGATTGGTACATTCTTCATCATGTATTTAGCCGATTTCTCTATCAATGTTCTTTCGATGTTGGCAGTTGTGTTATCAGTGGGTTTGGTGGTAGATGATGCCATCGTTATGACTGAAAATGTATATAGGCGTATTGAAGATGGTTTATCACCTGTGCAAGCGGGAATTGAGGGGTCGAAAGAAATCATGTTCGCTATTATTTCTACTACCATCACCCTTGTAGCTGTTTTCTTTCCAATCGTTTTCTTGGAAGGATTAACAGGTAGATTATTCAAAGAGTTTAGTATAGTTGTGTCAGGAGCAGTCATTATCTCTTCTTTTGTGGCTCTGACTTTAACACCCATGTTATCCACTAAATTATTAAAATCACGTGAAAAACAAAACTGGTTTCATCGTAAAACAGAGCCTGTATTTGTTTGGATGAATGATATTTACGACGGATACTTAAACTTTTTCTTAAAGCATAAATGGATAGCTTTGGTGATAGTTGCAGCCACTTTCATCATCATTGCATTGCTCTGGTCACATCTACCCGAAGAGATGGCTCCTTTGGAAGACCGCTCACAAGTTGCAATCAGAATTTCATCACCCGAAGGGGCAACTTTTGAATATTTGCGCGATTATACCAATAAAATTGCGGCTATTACGGAGGATGTGGTGCCTGAAAAAGAATCCACTATGTCCTTTGCGAGAAGTACTTTCGGCATGGTTCGCGTGATTCTTCCTGATATTAAAGATCGTAATCGTTCGCAAATGGAAGTCGCTGATGCTCTGGCTTCTACCGTTAGAAAAGAGACCGAAGCTCGTGCTTTTGTGCAGCAACAATCAACTTTTGGAGGTAGGCGAACAAGTATGCCTATTCAATACGTATTGCAAGCTCCTAATATTGAGAATCTTCAAGAAATCATCCCTGAATTTTTGCAAAAAGTACAAGAGAGTCCATTTTTCCAGATGAGTGATGTGAATTTGAAGTTTACCATGCCCGAAACTCGTATCAATATAGATAGAGATAAAGCTACTTTATTGGGTGTTAGTACGCGCGATATAGGTGAAACTTTGCAATATGCTTTGAGCGGTCAGCGTATGGGTTATTTTTATATGAATGGCAAGCAATATCAAATTATTGGAGAAATCAATAGGCAGCAACGTAATACGCCACTGGATTTAAAGACTATCTACCTTAAAAATAAAAAGGGAGATATGGTGCAACTTGATAATTTTGTAGAATTGAAAGAATCAGTTGCCCCTCCACAATTATATCGATATAATCGTTTTAGTGCGGCTACGGTTACCGCAGGTTTAGCCCCAGGAGTGACTATTGGTCAAGGTTTGGATGA
>CAYVWK010000088.1:0-1119 GCA_964455235.1 uncultured Paludibacter sp. | reverse complement strand
AATTTAGATTGGACCCTATTCGATGGATTTAATATTCAAGCTAAATATTCGAGTTTGAAGGAATTACAGCAAATTGGTGAATTAAAAACTAAGATGTCGGTAGAAAACTTTGTCGCCAACCTCACTGCTGAATATTACAATTATATACAGCAGTGTCTGCGTTTAGATAATCTGAAATCAGCCGTAAAGCTTTCAGGCGAAAGACTTAGAATAGTTGATGCACGCTATACCATAGGCGATTTATCCAAATTGGATTTGCAGCAAGCCCGTGTTGATTTCAATGCCGATAGTTCGAAGTTAATTCAGCAACAGGAAGTGCTTTACGCTAGCAAAATCCGCATCAATAAATATATAGGCGAAAATGAAGTTGATAAAGAATTAGCTTTTGATGACAATGAGATTCAGCTTTTCAGTTTGTTAAATAAAGATGAATTATGGGATAAGTTGCTGATTAACAATAGCTATTTAATTATGGCTGAAAGAGAGAAGAACCTAAAAGCCCATGATTTACAAGCAGCAAGAAGTAGTTATTTTCCTTATTTAAAATTGAATGCAGGCTATGGTTATACCGATAATATCTATGAATATGGGACTTACAAACGGCAAAATAATTTAGGCTTCAATTACGGTCTGACCCTTGGTTTTAATTTATTTGATGGGATGAATAATCTGCGCAAGCAAAAGAACATCAAACTTGAAATTGAGAACAAAGAGCTATCTAAAGAAGAACTAAAATTAGCATTAAAAAGTGATTTTTCCAACTTTTGGATGGCTTATACCAATAATATTGAACTTACCAAGCTTGAAAAGGAGAATGTAGAGCATGCTCGTGAAAACCACGAAATAGCCATGGAAAGGTATATGTTAGGTGACCTTTCAGGCATTGAATTACGAGAAGCACAAAACAGTCTGCTAGAAGCCGAAGAACGCCTTGTGCAAGCGCAATTCTACACCAAACTCTCCGAAATATCCTTGTTGGAGATTAGTGGGGAAATTTTGAGATATGTGGAATAAGAATAATATGCTAATGTGCCAATATGCCAATGAGCAAATATAAATAATTTAATAATTAATTATTCTTATTGGCACATTAGTCTCATCGGCACATTCTCTTTATAA
>CAYVWK010000087.1:3482-8742 GCA_964455235.1 uncultured Paludibacter sp. | reverse complement strand
TGTTGAGTTGTTGAGCTGTTGAGTTGTTGAGCTGTTGAGTTGTTAAATGTGGGATTGAAGGCGCTATTCTAAATTTAAATCTGTTATTATCTTCACTTCGGCTGGTTTGCAAAATAGCAAAATGATAGCTGAAATTGCAGCTCCAAAAATCATGGATTGTAGTTGCATAATAGCAAATAAAGCCAAACCTATAATAAATCCGCTACCTATAATAGATAAACGGACGATAGCTGCTTTCTTGTATAGTTGTAATTTTTCATCTACTTGCTCCAATAAAGCCCATTGTTTTACTTTTTTATTGAAAAAAGCGAGTGTAATAGGGATAGATACGACTAAATAAAGATAGAATATCTGAGAAATATATATACCCATTTCAGAATTTGCATCAATTTTCCAACCTGATTTCACGGAGAAGAAAGCCAAAAACGCAACGATAATAGCTATTAGATAAATCAAATAATAGACTAATTTGAGTTGTCCATTTACTTTTTTCATTTCCTTATTTAATAATATTTGAAAAATCAATTCGATTGATAATCGAGCGACCTAAAGTCACTTCGTCTGCATATTCCAAGTTATCGCCAACCGCTACACCCTTAGCTATAGTCGTGATTTTCACATCAAATTCAGCCAACTTTCTGTAGATATAAAAATTAGTGGTATCGCCTTCCATAGTTGCACCTAACGCTAAAATAACCTCTTTGATATCACTCTTTGCAACTCTATCAATTAAGGATTTAATCTCAATATCATGCGGTCCAATGCCATCCATAGGAGAAATAATACCTCCTAAAACATGATACAAACCTTTGAATTGTTGGGTGTTCTCAATCGACATCACATCCCGAATATTTTCAACCACGCAAACGGTTGTGCTATCACGCGCTGGACTGCTACAAATCTGACATAAATCTGTATCTGAAATATTATGGCAAAGATGGCAATATTTTATCTCTTTCCTAAGTTGGATGATGGTATTCCCAAACTTTTCAGCATCATCTTCACTTTGTCTAAGCATAAAAAGGCTCAAGCGTAGAGCAGTTTTGCGGCCTATACCTGGAAGTTTGGAAAATTCATTGACTGCATCTTCTAGCAAAGAGGAAGGATATTCTTGTTGACTCATGAATGCTTATCTAAAACTACATCTAAAATGATGGCAAATATACGAAAATCTAGCAGGAGAGACAATCAAGCAATATAGACTTCTAAAATAGTAACTTGCCCTGCTGGTTCTAAGACTACACTTTCCAATTCAGCTGGAATCATAACAGTCTCGCCTTTAACGACTTGCACTCTCATATCATCCGAAACTATTTCAAATTCACCTTCCATACACATATACACTACAAACGAATCCACTTTGCCATAATAGCGGTTCATTTGTTCATTAAACTGAACAATATTGGTGGTAAAATATTCACAACTCACCAATGTTTCTAATTCGTTAAGCGTACTACTATACACGGTTTTAGGATCGCTGGTTGCCGAAAAGTCAATCACATCCAGGGCTAAATCGGTGTGTAATTCTCTTTCTTTGCCTTCAGCATCTTTTCGTTGATAGTCGTATATACGATAAGTCAAATCGCTTGTTTGCTGAATTTCAGCTACTACCACACCCTTTCCTATTGCATGAACTAAACCCGCAGGGACAAAGAATACATCCCCTTTCTTCACTTTCACGCTTTGCAATAGTTCTTCAATTTTACCTTCATGTAGGGCTTGAAGATAGGTTTCTTTGGAATAATCTTCCTTGAAACCAATAATCAACTCACCATCATCCTCAGAGTCAACCACGTACCACATTTCCGTTTTACCAAATCCTTGATGCCTATCCATAGCGACTTCATCGTCAGGGTGCACCTGGATCGACAAATAATCATTCGCATCTATCAGTTTGAATAACAAGGGGAACGTATTTCCAAACTTTTCATAAACAGCATTACCAACCAGCTTATCCTTATATTCAGATATTAGTTGATTCAGATTTTGCCCTGTTAAGCTGCCATTACTCACCACAGAAACATCATCATCATAACCTGATAACTCCCAGCTTTCTCCTAATTTACCACTATGAGATTCTTTATTAAATAAAGTGGACAGTTTACTACCTCCCCATATTTTATCTTTTAAAATAGGAGTAAATTTCAACGGATATAAAGTATGCATTTCGTATAATTTATTGATTTTTATGTTTTGCGAGGTTCATTTCCCAAGCCCAAGCACTTCTAAGTGTCTCTTCTACAGTCTCTTCAGCTTTCCAACCCAACACTTCATTAGCATAAGTTGGATCTGCCCAGACTTGCTCAATATCACCTTCTCTTCGTCCTACAATTTTATGCGGAACCTTTACATTATTTACTTTCTCAAAAGTTTTCACGATTTCGAGGACTGATAAGCCACGTCCTGTACCTAAATTGAAAACCTCTAAATTATCTTTAGATTTTCCTTGAATAAGACGCTCCACCGCTATTACATGTGCTTTTGCTAAATCAACTACATGGATGTAATCACGAATACAAGACCCATCAGGCGTATTATAATCAACCCCAAAAACTTGTAGTTGTTTACGGATGCCTGCTGCTGTCTGCGTTACAAATGGGATTAAATTATTGGGTACCCCTAAAGGCAATTCACCAATTTCCGCGGATGCATGTGCCCCTATAGGATTAAAATATCGCAATAAAATACTAGCATAATTTTCTGGAGCAGAATAGGTCGTATCCCTAATAATCTCTTCTCCAATCTGCTTGGTATTTCCATAGGGAGATAAAGCTGGCAGAATGGGCGCATCCTCTGTAACAGGAAGTTCTTCGGGCTGACCATATACAGTACAAGAAGAAGAAAATACGAAATTTTTCACCTTATGCACTGGCATCAGTTGAAGAAGATTCATCAAGGATACTAAGTTATTTCGGTAGTATAAAAGCGGTTTCTCTACCGATTCGCCAACAGCTTTACTTGCTGCAAAATGGATAATTGCATCTATCGGACCGTATTTTTCAAACATATTGTCCATAGCTACATAATCCACACAATCGATATTTTCAAATGCAGGCCTTATGCCCGTAATTCTCTCAATACCGTCCAAAACATCCACACTTGAATTGGATAAATTATCTACTATAACTACCTCATAACCACTTTCTATCAATTCCACAACTGTATGTGAACCAATATATCCTGTACCACCAGTAACTAAAACTTTTGACATAATTTAGGCTTTAAATAGTTGAGAAGGATATGCACCCTTACGAATCAATTCATTCAATTTAATAATCACTTGAGGGCGGTCATCCGCATAGGTTACACCAAACCATTTTGACGTAGTATCAAGCACTTTACATGTAGATTTACCTCTATTAATTAAATCATTAACAACGGTTGGAATATAATATTCTGATTTTAAATCATCCCCTTTTTCAGCTAAAAACTGTTTAAAATATTCTGTGGAATACTCAAAATAATCTGGCGTAAATCCCCACATATTCATAGAAACCAAAGTTTCTGCTGGGATAGTAACTTCTTCACCTTTTTCATCTTGGTAAACAATGGCACCTGACTTCTCTTCAATACTCGTGCGCTCTACTACATTTTGCAGGTTACCATCTTCATCAACCACACAAACACCACGACTTACAGTGCCACTTTCGGAAAGTGTATTACCCACTCGATAGCCTACCATACAATATACATTTTGCTTATTTTCAACACTACGAAGAAAATCTGCTAATACCTGAAATGACTCTTGTCCGTAAAAATCATCCGCATTGATGACAGCAAAAGGCTCTTTAATCACATCTTTTCCCATCAAAACTGCATGGTTAGTTCCCCAAGGTTTTTCACGTTTAGGATTATATGTGCAACCTTCCGGCACACTACTAATATCTTGAAAAACAATATCAATATCTATCAAATCTTTAAATTTATCAGCAACGATAGTACGAAAATCCTGTTCAAAACTTTCGCGTATAACAAAAACCACTTTGCCAAAACCGGCTCTAATGGCGTCATATATTGAATAATCCATAATCGTTTCGCCATTCGGACCTAAGCCATCCAGTTGCTTTAGACCTCCATAGCGACTCCCCATACCTGCTGCTAATACATATAGTGTTGGTTTCATAAAACATTGTTTAAAAATGAACTGCAAATGTACATTAATTTTATGAGTTTATAAATGAATTTGAGTTCTTATAAAATTGAATTTTGTGAAAAGCTTGATTACTACTTATTTGAGTCTATGGCAATCTTACTTGAAAATGACGTTAATTTCAGAAAATCATGTAAATTTGCAAGCCCAAAGCATGTTTATGCATTTTTTTAGTGTAATTATGAATATTGAAGAACAAATTTCAGCAGCAGCACAACATATTCGTCAAGGTCATTTAGTAGGTTTTCCAACTGAAACAGTTTATGGATTAGGTGCCAATGCGCTTGATCCTTACGCTGTTACCAAAATATTTGAGTTAAAAGAACGTCCCAGCTTCGACCCTCTTATTGTGCATATTGCTGATTTGAAGGATTTGGAAAGTCTAACTGCCACACAGGATGAGCGTGTCAGCCAACTTGCTAAAAAGTTCTGGCCTGGTCCGCTGACAATCGTTTTACCAAAAAGCGAATTAGTACCTAATATAGTCACATCTGGCTTGCCTACTGTCGGGATTCGCATGCCCAACCATCCTGCTGCTCTCGAATTAATCCGTCAGGCTGGCTTCCCCATTGCTGCTCCAAGTGCTAACAAATTCGGACAAGTCAGTCCGACCCAAGCCCAACACGTGCGCAAACAATTACCCGATGTTGATTTTCTAATTGATGGCGGGCAAACTGCTGTAGGTATCGAATCGACTATCATTCGCTTAAACGAAAAAGGCTTTGAAATTTTACGCCATGGCATCATCACACAAGAAGAAATTGAGCAAATCATCCCCTTTTATGCAACTCCTCAAAGCGAGCAGACTCATATCGTTAGTCCAGGCATGTTGAAATCACATTACAGTCCGAACAAACCAATCTATATAATTGATAATGAACAACCTACACTAGAAGAAAGAGCAAAAGCTGGTCTCTTGTCGTATAGTGGTGCAGACTGTGCAAATTATCAAATTGTAGATTTGCTTACCCCAAATAGAGATTTAAAAACCTATGCCGTCAACCTTTTTGCAGCTATTCACAAAATGGAAGAATCCGATGTGGAATGCATCTATGCCGAGGCCGTCCCAGAAGTCGGTGTCGGTATCGCGATTATGGATAAGTTGAGAAA
>CAYVWK010000087.1:0-3382 GCA_964455235.1 uncultured Paludibacter sp. | reverse complement strand
ACAGTGAAGACTCTATTAACAACATTCAATGCAAAATATATCCACACCTCTTTGGCGTTGAGGTGGTTGTATGTTGTGAATAAAGATAGGTTTGATATTGATTTTGTGGAATTTACGATAAAAGAAGATGCTGAAAAGGTGGCGGATGTGCTGCTTGCTGAAAATCCAGATGTAATAGGTATCAGTGTTTCTATTTGGAATGTGGAGAAAAGTCGTGAGTTAGCCACTCATCTAAAACAGAAAAAACCAGACATCATCCTCATTATTGGTGGACCTGAAGTCAGCTACGAACCTCAATTTTTTATTGATAATTGGGATATTGATTTTGTGATTAGTGGGGAGGGGGAGTTTGTGTTATCCGAATTGTTAGAGTCAGTTCGTAAAGTTTGTAAAGTTTATAAAGAAGGGAGAGTTGGTACCCGTTTTCTGAGTTCCGATATATTGGGATCGAAAGGGAAGAATATCCCAGGGGTTTCTCATAAAAACCATATCAGTCCAGTAGTGGTGCAAGCTGATATCAATGAATTGGCAAAATATCCATCACCTTATCAATTAGAAAGGGATGTAGAGGATTTGAAAAACCGCATGGTGTATTTTGAGAGCTCGCGTGGTTGTCCTTATCAATGTCAATATTGCTTGTCATCTTTAGAAAAAGGGGTGCGTTACTTTCCTGCTGATTATATTCAAACAAACCTATCTTATCTAATAGAAAAGCCTACCAAACAGATTAAGTTTTTGGATAGAACATTCAATCTAAATAAAAAACATACACGCCAAATATTTGATTTACTGACAGATAAACATCGTCCAAATCTTAGTATTCAGTTTGAAATTTATGCAGATTTGATGAAAGATGAAGACATCGCTTATATCAATCAACATATTCCTGAAAATTATTTTCGTTTTGAAATAGGCATTCAGTCCACTTACGAACCTACCAATATTACGGTGAAGCGTAAACAAGATTTTCCTTTGTTAGCGAGCAATATCCATAAATTAATGGAGGGAGGGAAAGTAGATATGCATTTGGATTTAATTGCAGGTTTACCTCATGAAAATTTCGATCGATTTGTACAATCTTTTAATGATGTATTTCAATTAAAAGCCAAAGAAGTGCAATTAGGTTTTCTGAAATTATTAAGAGGTACGAATTTACGCAAACAAGCTGATTTATATGGATATATCTATCAACAGGAAGCTCCCTATGAAATCATCAGCAGTAAAGATATTTCTGAAAAAGAACTTAATCGTATTAGAGATGCCGAACATGCTTTAGAAAAGTTTTGGAATAGTGGAAGATTTAAACGTACAATGGCTTATCTATTTGATAATCAATACAAAGATAGATACTTTGAATTATTTGATGAGCTAGGGCAATTCTACAATTTTTACGATTTGCCTCATTTTGGATATCAATTAGAAGATCTTTATAGCAATTTGGATAAGTTTTTACAGGCTAATAATATTGATGCGTATGAACAGCTTCGAAATGACTATTATGATAACTTTAGTATGCGTCCAAGTCGCTTCTGGAAAGAGGAGTTGAGCAAAGCAGAACGTAAATCCCTACTCTATCAAATCGGACAAGATAAAGCATTTTTACAGCAATACGGTCTGACTCGCAAAGTAATAGAGAAAAAAACTGCCATCCATCCTTTGGATATTAACAGATTTTTACTAATTTTGTTCGTGCAAAAAGATAACAAAAAAGGCAATCTACAGCTCGTATATGAAATTCAATAGAATCAATCAAAATACTAATCAATCAAACTCTATCATTATGTTGAAGAAAATTACATTTGGACTAGTTATTTTATCAGGTTTATTTTTAATGTCATGTGACCCTGATAATACGAATGGAAATGACACCAATAAGAATTATTGGGAAAGAAGTGCTTGGACTCACCTCCAACTCAAAGGTAAAGTGAAATCAGTTAAAGAAGTCACCGACGAAGAAGGCAGTTATTTTCAAACAGTTTTTGGTGAAAACGGAGAAATTCTTGAAACCATAAACTCTTACAAAGGAGAAACTCCCTCTACAGCCAATTTTGAATACAATAGTGCTGGACAACTTATTAAGGATGAATACAATACCTATGCATATGGTACTCATGGAAAGTATGTTCCAAAAGGTACATTTCACATCAACAAAGAAGGTTTAGTAAAAAACTTAGCGGGTGTTAATGATGGTTCGCCACTACTTAAATTTGAAGGAAATGACCTATTAGTGATTTGGACTGGAGAACGCGAAGACACAATTGTTGTTAAATATACAGGAAAATATCCCACAAAAATCAATGATGTAACTACACCTGGTATTGAATGGGGTGAGTATATGAATGCCACTTACCAAGACAATGGCATGTTTAAAGTTTTTGAAGAAGGCTTCTTTTCAACGGGCGATAATCCATATATCGACTCAAGGAAAAACTACTATAAGGAAGATAAGGAGTTTTTACTCTTAGACAAAATCGAGAGAACCTATACCAGTTCTAATTCTGAGTATAATGGAACAACCGTCACACAATATACTTATAACGATAAAAAAGATCTTATTAAAGTAGAAGATTTAGACCAAGAAGGTCAAGTTGTAAGTACTGAGACTTGTGAATACGAATATGACGCAAGAGGCAATTGGACTAAAAAAACTGAAAAATATTCATGGAATACAGAAGAAGCATATGTTACCAATCGTGTGATAGAGTATTTTGAATAATATTTTGAATTAGCTTTAAAAAAAATAAAACCCGCATTACTCACAATAATGCGGGTTTTTTTATAGGTTTTATTTGGTACTTTAAATATTCTTTTTACATTTGCATAAAGTATTACCTCAAAGTAGCATTTAATGAAACTATCCAACACATCAGAATATGCATTGCGAATATTGTTCTTCATGGCAAGAGATGAAGCAAAACTTTATTCTGCTAAACATTTAATTGAGGAGTTAAAAATATCTGATAAATACCTTAGAAGACTGATGACAAACCTGGTAAAAGCAGGTTTTATTAGCAGTATTCAAGGACGTGATGGAGGTTATAAATTCAACAAAAAAGCAGATGAGATTTTTTTATCGGATGTCATAGATGCAGTTGAAGGCATGGATAAATACACAGGATGCGCATTGGGTTTTTGCGAGTGTAGCGACACCAACCCTTGTGCGATGCACAAAACTTGGGCACCAGTACGAGATAAATTCATTACAGCTTTAAGCAAAAACACTATTCAGCAAATAGATGTTGATGCTATAGTGAAGCATTGAATATTGCTGGTTGCTGGTTGCTGGTTACTGGTTATTGGTTGCTAGTTGCTGGTTAAAGCGTGCAAATGTATATTATACTGCAAACAAGTAACGAGTAACCAGTAACCAGTAACTAGTAAC
>CAYVWK010000086.1:0-8783 GCA_964455235.1 uncultured Paludibacter sp. | reverse complement strand
ATTACGTTTTTATACGCTTTAATTGCCTCTGCATTATTATCTTTATTCTGATAAATCATCCCTATTTCCAAAGCTGCTTTGCGCGACATATTCGAATTAGGCTGTAATTTCAGCAGTTTATTGTAGGTTGTAAGCGCCTCATTTTCATTCTCTAACATAATATAAGAACGACCAATTTCATAAAGCGCATCATCCACATACTCCGATTTGGGGTAAGTATTGACCAAATCATTCAAGCGAGAGATTTTGGTAGTATATTTTTTCTGCAAACCAGCCACATAGCCACTTTGGAATAGGGCATAATCACCCGTATTCGGACTTAAATTCGCTGCTCGTGTATAGGTCAGCTCGGCTTGCTGAAAGTTTCTATCATCAAAATAGCAATCACCAATGCGGTTCAAGGCATCAGCAAAAATATCCGACCTTTTATTAGGCGTAAGATTGGTAAACTGCTCAAAATAAGAGCGTGCCGATTGATAACTCTGCTGTGAAAAATAAGCATAACCCATCGCATAATGCGCTTGAATATAATTGCTACTATTACGCACATTGGGTTGAGCAAAATAACGTTTCAAGTCATTGATGCTATTTTCATTTTTACCCAAACGATAATAGCTCTCTGAACGCCAGAAATAGCTTTCCGCTAAATACTTACCCGATAAAATCGCATTGATAGAAAGGGAAAAATACTCCACTGCCTTAGCATACTGCTGCTGAGCAAAAGCCTCTGTACCAAGCTGATACAATACATATTGCTTAGCTTCTAAAATTTCATTGGTAGGTTTAGCAATGCGCTGAATCGACTGATAAGCCACCTCGTAATTATTCGTTGACATATACTCTAAAGCCAAATAAGACTTCGCTTTATCCGCATGTTTAGAGTTGGGAAATTCATTTAAAAACTGCTCAAAAGCACCTATGGATTCGCCAAAAGCAGTATTGGTTTCGTAGCTGGTAAGCGCGTAATTAAACATCGCTTCCTCGCGTACAGAAGGGTTAAAATTGGTCTCCAAAGCTGCTTCAAACGACATACGTGCATTGGTCAAATCTTTCTTTTTCAGAAAAGCATTACCAAGATGCAGATACGCATTTTCTGTCATAGCATCTCGCTCGGTAGTTACTCGCTGAAAATACGGAATCGCTTCATTGTGGCGGTTCGCTCTGATATGCGCCATACCAAGATAGTACAAATCATTGCGCAAAGGCTGATCAATCATGCTTTCATACTTTTGCAACAAGCTGATAGCCTCGCTATATTTGCCATCTACATAAGCAATTTCACCTTTCACACGATACACCTCCGCATTATCAGGATTATTCGGATAAGTAGCTAAAATAGCATCACCACGCTTGTGCATCTCTTCAAAATCGCCCATCTGATAATTGATTTGGAAGAGATTGTAAGCCACCTTCTCTTTATATGTTGCGTTATTTTCCAAAGCTGATAAAGCAGGTAAAGCTATATCATAATTACGCAATTTATATTCAGCATACGCGTAATAATAACTCGAAGCCTCTTGGTAAGAAGTTTTTTCTTCTTTCAATTTTTTGAAGATAGCAGATGCTTCTTGAAGATGATTAGTCTCTAAATACGCATATGCCTTTTTAAATAAAAATGCAGGTTTATCAGTCTTATTAAACTGATTTTCTTTTACTTGATAGAAATACTCCAATGCATGTTTATAATCTTTTTCCTCGTACAACAAGGTTCCTAACATTAAATTCACCTTATTGATAAAAGGGGTAAAAGGGTTTAGATTGGCAAAAGTGCGTAGCTGACGAAAAGCACCTTCCTGACGTAATTCAAAGGCATTTGCAGCCAAATAAAACTCAGCTTCGTGTCGCTGACCAGCCTGCGTTGCTTCAGAATCAGACAGAAAAGCCTCAAAACTTCGGTATGAGGCAGCGTATTTTTGCTGATTATACAGCTCTTTTCCTTGATCAAAAAGCAGGTCGGAATGCGTATATACCAAGGTTTGCTGGGCGTATCCATAGGTCAGACCGACACACAAAATTAGTAAACTTATTAACTTCTTCATATATATAAAATTAGCTTTTACTGATTATCAGCCAGCAAAGTTTTAAGCTTTCTGACTGCTTTTTTCATTGAGATAAACCCAAACTTCTCCTCGTCCAATTCTGATAACGGCACAAAATAGCAATCTGCCACATCATCAGCAGGTTGGGGCACCACATTATTGACTTCAAATAAAAAGAAAATATCCAAGGTGGGTAAAGTCCAGCCGCTGAAGGTATACAGATTGGGCACGGAAAAGAGGAAGCGACCTTCGTCAAGATTCAAGCCAAGTTCTTCCTTAATCTCTCTACGAATAGCGATTTCAGCAGTTTCCTCATCATCTATAAAGCCTCCAGGCATATCCCACATCCCTTTGGCCGGTTCGTTGCCTCGCACTGCCACCAACACCTCGCCTTTCTCATTGATAATGAAGGCTGCAACAGCTGCGGAGGGATTTATATACATCACAAATTGACAGGCTGCACAACGCTTCGATTTCACATTATTATCTTCAAACTGAGAAGAACCACAAACGGGGCAATACTTAAAAAGTTGACTGAAATGCATATATTTTTTCTGCAAATTTAATCAATTATATAGAAAAAATAAGCATTTAGGATAGATATGCCTCGCATTGTTTATAACTTTTAAGGTGATTTATTCAACTTATTGAGCTGAAAATCTTATTTTTGCAAAAATTTACAGCTATGAGTCGTAGAAAGTCAGCACGTTCAGAAGATGATTCGAAGGAAATAGTTGCTCGTTATGAGGCATTTATGTCCAATCGAGGCTCCTCAGGCTATTTTGAAGTGGAGGAAATGGAGAATATCGTGGATTACTATCTTCAAAAAGGACATACAATCGAGAGTAGCAAAGCGCTTGAGTTTGCTTTCCGTCTGCATCCCAACAACTTGAATTTATTGAGTAAACGCGCCAAAATCTATCTTGCCACTGGCGATCATCACAAAGCTTATAAAATACTAGAAAGTCTTGGTAGTCAGGCTGATTACGAGACAAACCTCCTTAAAATTGATGCGCTTATCCGCTTAGAAAGGGATAAAGAGGCTTATATGCTTGCACATCAGTTAATTGAAGAGGAAACTGCTTATAAGGATGTGGTTTGCTTGGATATAACTTACCTATACCTCACTCAGTATGACATACTTACAGCCAAAGAGTTTGTTATCCTTGGAGAAAAGTACAATCCTTTTAATGAAGAATTACTGTTTGAATTGGCTTTTTGCTATGAACACACAGAAGAAGGTGAAAAAGCGATTACTACTTACGAACGAATTATCAAGTTAAATGCCTATTCAGCAGAGGCTTGGTTTAATCTAGGTCAGATTTTTTTCATGCGTGAACAACTCACACAGGCTTTAGAAGCCTATGAATATGCACGAGTTATTCAACCTGAAGATACGCTTACCTGCATGCAAAAAGCGCATGTGCATTTTCAACTTCAACATTATACAGAAGCCTTAGAGGAATATATTGAATATCAGGAGATGACGGGCAAAAATTGGCAGACGAATTACTTTATCGGTGAATGTCATGAGCGTATGGGAAATTGTACGGAGGCGCTGAAATACTACTTTGAGGCTATCAAAGATAATCAAGAGAATTTTGACATTTTAGCGGGTATTGCTGTTTGTTTAATTGATGGAGAACTGTACGAGGAGAGTTTGCCCTATATCGATCGAGCCCTCATTTTGAACGAAAAATCACCTGAAGCATGGGTCTATATGGCTGATGCTCAGCTGGGTCTGAATAATATTGACCAAGCTTTGAGCGCGTATTTAATTTCCATTAAGTTGGATGAAGACCAGCCCGATACCTTGATGGCAATTGCGAATATCTTGATGGAACAAGGGGAATATACCTATGCTTTAGGGTATTATAAGCAGGCTCTTATCAAGGATGAACATCAAGAATTAGAAAATATTTATCTATTTATAGCTGTTGCACATCATTTTTTAGGCGAAACTGAAGCATCTCAAGAAGCCTTAGAATTTGCAATGCATGAAAATTTGGATGCACTAAAATTATTTAACGAATTATGTTATGGAAAATAAATCTTTATCAATCAACAAGTTAGCTATTATTTTATTATTTAGTGTCTTTAGCCTGAATATCTATGCTGATGAGATTCATACCCCTGACAATCAGGAAACTGAAAAAACTTCCATCTTCGAACATATAGAAAAATGGTACGAGGATAATATGAATTATTATACCATTACCTTTTTAATGGCGGTTGAAAGTTCGTTTGTGCCGTTACCTTCTGAAATTGTGATTCCTCCTGCCGCCTATGTTGCCAGCAAGGAAGACAGCCATTTGAACATCTATTTAGTTGTGTTATTCGGTACTTTAGGGGCTTTAATAGGTGCCTATTTCAACTATGCTTTAGCCTATTTTTTAGGACGGCCTATATTACATTCTTTTGCAGATAGTAAACTTGGAAGATGGTTTTTGCTGAGTTCGGAAAAAATACAAAAAGCTGAAGATTATTTCCAAACACACGGTAAAACCTCCACTTTTATCGGTAGGCTGATACCTGTTATTCGTCAGCTAATATCTTTACCTGCTGGTTTGGCACGTATGAACTTAGTTTCCTTTACCATTCTAACTACCTTAGGAGCAGGCATTTGGAATATTATCCTTGCCTTTTTAGGCTATTTTGCACAAGGTCAATCCGATTTGATTTATAAATATTCCCACGAAATTGGTTATGCAATTTTAGTCGTAGCGGTATTGGCTCTTGGTATTTATTTTTACAGCGTTTTCAAGAAAAAGAAATAATAAAGATGAGGTATTTTGGTTTAATAGGTTTTCCTTTAGGACATTCATTTTCTCAAAAATATTTCAGAAAATATTTTGAAGAAAATAATATTGAAGCTGAATATGATTTATATCCTTTAAATGCAATTTCAGAATTTCAGGAACTGATTAAGCAAAAGGAGTTTACAGGGATGAATGTGACCATTCCTTACAAAACGCAAGTAATGCAATATTTGGATGAATTAGATGCTACAGCTGCTGAAATTGGTGCGGTGAATGTGATTAAATTCAGCAGGAAAGATGGAAAAACCACCTTAAAAGGTTATAATTCAGATGCAATAGGCTTCAAAAACTCCCTACTACCCTATCTCAAAAAAGAACATTGCAAAGCTTTGATTTTAGGGACTGGTGGAGCCTCCAAAGCAGTATTTTATGTACTCAAACAATTAGGTATAGAAACCACTTATGTGTCACGCACAGCTTCAGAAGGAATTTTGAGCTACGAACAATTGAATCAAGAAATCATAGAAGATAATCTGCTGATTGTCAACACAACTCCTTTAGGTATGCACCCAAAAGTGGATGCTTGTCCCGCTATACCTTATGAATATCTCACTGAAAATCATTTGATTTACGATGTGATTTATATACCAGAAACAACGCTCTTTATGCAGAAAGCTGCAGAACGAGGTGCGGTAACGGTCAATGGTATGGAAATGCTTTACGGTCAGGCAATTGCAGCCTGGAAAATCTGGAACGGATAGTTTTCTTTCAACCCTTAAAATCAACCATCATGATAGAATTTAAAACCCCTTATACCTTTGATAAAGTCATACGATTGCTTATCGGCATAGGTATCATTGTACTGCTATTTTTATTATTTAAAAAATTAAGTGCAGTACTCACTCCTTTCTTAATTGCATGGTTATTAGCCTATTTGCTACATCCCATAGTACAATTTTTTCAATATAAATTGAAATTTAAAAGTCGCATTTTATCCATCATCACCACCCTTACCCTTTTTCTTGCGTCATTAATTGGCATCATCTTATTGATTGTACCCATGATTGCAAAAGAAATTAAAAACTTCAGTAGTTTGATACAAAATTACACGGAGAACTATGATATTTACAGTTTTATACCCCTAAGTTGGCGAGAAGGAATAGCTGATTTTCTATACAATATTAACCTGCAAGATTTCATTCAAAGTATTAATTTCTCTGAGCTTTTCAAACAAGTTACTCCTCGTATTTTGGGTATAGTGGATACTTCTTTCAGCATCATATTAAGCTCAATGGTACTGATTATCATCTTTTTATATTTGATATTCATTTTGAAAGATTATGAAAAAATCAATCAAGGACTACCTAATATTATCCCTGCTAATTACAGAGAATTAGTGATGGGTATTTTGGGGGATATTGAAGAAGGTATGAATAAATATTTCAGGGGACAAGGACTGATAGCCTTGATTGTAGCGGTGCTGTTTACCATAGGCTTTTTGATTATAGGTTTGCCGATGGCGGTGGTATTTGGTTTATTTGTGGGCATTCTTAATTTAGTGCCCTATTTACAAGCCATATCCATAGTCCCTGCCACTTTCCTCATCATATTAAAAGCAGCCGAACCTGGCCAAAGTTTTTGGGGAGTTTTAATAGCTGTATTGATAGTATACGCAGTGGTGCAAATCATCCAAGATGCCATTTTAGTCCCCACTATTATGGGGAAAGTCACTGGCATGAAACCCGCCATTATCCTACTCTCTCTATCCATTTGGGGTTCACTGCTCGGCATTGTAGGACTCATCATCGCCCTACCACTCACCACATTGATTATGTCGTACTATAAACGATGGGTGGTGCGGGATTAACTCTTCCACCTCAATCCTCTCTTGCAGGGCTCCAATAGTATATGGAACAAGCGTTCTTCTCGCCATAAAACACGTAGAAGCACTAATGCTTGTAAGGGAATGATTTCTAATATTGCTGAATGGGTAAAGAAAGCTATGGTTATATAGCTGAAAATAATGGTAATAAGATAGATAATATTATAGAAGAAAAATGTTTTACGGGTGCTTTTTACCCATACAAATACTGCCAGAATCAAATTGATGGGATTCATCCAAAGGATATTGAGATTTTTTCCAACAAAAGGATGCTCGGAAAAAAACATGAGAAAGAAGATAATCGTTCCACCTATCCCTATCAATAAAAACAAAAAAGTATCGAATATTTTATGGCTGATATGATCCATATCTCTATAAAAAACAATCAGCATAATACCTATCAACAACAATAATATCATAATCGTTGCAGGATGAATAAACCAACTAATAGCTTGATTTTCTTCGGGATAAGCATCAACTAATGTATTAACTTCTTGCACAATAGGAACTTCAGCTTGCATATCATCAAGATTAAAAACCGTAGCAGTCTGTAAAATATCTTGAAGGTATTCAGGAAGGAAAGTCTGCGTATGCGTCAACATCTTCTTATCCGACTCCATTCCAAATATCAAATTGACACCGACCATTGCCCACGGACTATCATCAATATAATTATTTATCATCTCCCTACCTGTAATGATTTCTCGGTTTTCATCAATTTTTACTACGCCCTGTAGTGATTTACTGATGATATCGTACGGACGCGTAGAACAATTATCATATACAAAATTATACCTATACATCCGATTTTCAGGCTGATAATTGATGGTGAGCAACTCAATTAGCTTATCCTTTTCTGTTTTATTTAGATGTAATACCTGCTCCCAAACCGAAGAATTTCGCATAATATAATCCTGAACAAAATAGGCAAAAGGATAAACTGCCAATACGTAATCCGTATGACCACGCAAAAACTTCCAATAAAACCCTTTAGTTTTGAAGTCAAACACCCCATAATTAAAAACCAAATCCAGGCCTTTATCATCTTGAATACGTAAGGCCGTATGTCCAAATTTAGCATATAAAACCTTGCCTGGCTCACAGGTTATCAGACTGATTTTTGTAGAATCACTAAAATTAAATGACTGAGAATTAACGGAAAAAATTCCAGTCATAAATATTAAAAGAAGCAAGAAAGTTTTCCTCATAATTGTAAATTTTGCGCAACAAAAATACTATTTTAATTCTAAATTGATGAAAAAATCGACATATCTGCTAAATAGTTTACATAGATGTTTTGTTTTGTCAAAAAAAGACTTTAAATTTGTGCTTTATAACATTGTTTTCCAGCATATTTCATTTTAGGACATGGCAAAAAAATCTTACTCTCCACCTCGTCCCATCGACGAAGTCATGACCGTTTGGGATGTTCTCACCCCCGACGAAAGGCAGTTTGTGCGTAACAACCACAGTATTCAGCGTTTCAAAAAGAACGAAATTATTCATTGTGAGGGAGATACACCTACTCACATGATGATTATTGAATCAGGAAAAGTGAAGGTTTTTAAGGAAGGTGTGGGCAGCAGAGCGCAGATTATCCGCATGCTTAAACCTGGAGAACATTTTGGTTACCGTGCGATTATCGCCAATCAAAAGCATAATACCAATGTAGCGGCGGTAGAATCTACCAATATTTACTTAATAAAAGCAGATATCTTTTTATCCATCCTCAAACATAATAATGCGTTTTGCTACCGTTTTTTAGAAGAATTGGCAAGTGATTTAGGCATGTCGGATGCGCGAACTGTCAATCTGACACAAAAACACATTCGCGGGCGATTGGCCGAAGCTTTGTTGATGCTAAAGAAGAATTATGGTATGGAAGAAGATGGCGCAACGATTAGCATTTACCTTTCGCGCGAAGATTTGGCCAACTTATCCAATATGACCACATCCAACGCTATTCGCACACTCTCTACTTTTGTCAATGAGCAAGTGCTGGCTATGGATGGTCGCAAACTCAAAATCATAGATGAGGAGCGGCTGATTCGCATCAGCAAAATGGGTTAAAATACTGCTTATGAACACCTCTCAAATTGAAGC
>CAYVWK010000085.1:3705-8799 GCA_964455235.1 uncultured Paludibacter sp. | reverse complement strand
AACGTATTCTCACCATGAAAGAGGATGACTGGGGCTTTGTTTGGTTTAAAACTTATGATGATTTTCTTTATCGCTTCGATCCTTCATCTGAAGAGTTTATACGGATTAAAAATCCTGATAACCCTAATAATAATCTGAAATTTAATAAACTATTTTTACTTCCCTCTGGAGAGATATTCCTTTCTACTTATCAGGGTGGTTGTGTGAGAGTTACGACTGATAAAAAAACACTTGCACTACACTCTGAATGGGTGCAACATAAGAATATTACTGTTGAAACTAAGGTGAATGAGGTTTTTCAAGATAAGGAAGCTAATGTGTGGCTACTTACTGATAAAGGTATTTATTTGCGTGATAGTAGAGAAAAATCCAATGTGTACTATGAGAATTTGCCGTTTTATTCCCATTATGATAATGATAAACATATCTTTTTTGGTTCAAATGGCAAAATTTTCCAGTTTGATAAACGTTCGAAAAGTTTTCTAAGTATAGAATTACCTCATCATGCGACTGTGAATAAAATGGTTAGTTTATCCGCTACGCATTTCCTGTTTACTACACACAATCAAGGGTTTTATACCTATGATATTTTACGCGAGAAATTGCAGTATTTCGACTTAAATCAGTTTACCCAATTATCATCTAAAGTGATTTTAGAGACTTATGTTGATAAAATAGGTGATGTGTGGATTGGTACAGAATCGAATGGAGTGCTGCATTTCAACACGCAAACCAATAGTTTGAGTTTTCTGACTACCAAACTGAATGACGGACAAATTACAAATCCTAATTTTCTGATTTTTGAAGATGATAAGGATATGCTTTGGATTCAACCTTATTTGGGCACTTTTTCTTGCTACGATAGAAGTAAAGATAAATTAATCCCATTTTATAGCACCTATAATGAAGATATCAATGCCTTGTTTACTTATGGTGTAAATCATATATTTGCTGATGAACAGGGTGTTTGGTGGCTCAGTACGAATAGGGGAAATGGTTTCTATAAATGCACCTTCCTCCCAGATTATTTCAAACATTATTTATTAGAAGATGAATCTGTTTTTAGCATTGCCAATGAAACGAGGGCCTTATTTGAGGATACAAATAATCAGCTTTGGGTGGCTACTAAAAGAGGTATTTTGTATGTTTTTGATGAGAATAAAAAATTGTTAGGTTCACTGGATGTGGATGGTTCCATCAAACCTGGAGGTCATAAAGAACTATTCGTATATAATATTTTTGAAGATAATGAAGGCGATATTTGGCTCGCAACTAAAAAGCAAGGTATTGTTCGACTTATCAAAAAAAGTAAAAAAAACAGCTTCCAATTTGAGCAGTATGTACATGATAATCATTCGGAATATTCTCCTCTCAATAATGATTTTTATTCGATTACACAGGATAAATTGGGGCGTATTTGGGCTGGGAGCTACGGTGGCGGACTACATCTCATTGAAAAAAATGGAAATCAAATACGTTTTCTACATGCTAATAATGAACTAAAAAATTATCCAATTGCTAATAGTATGAGGGTCAGGCAGGTTTTTGTTGACTCTAAAAATACCATTTGGGTTGCGACTACTGAAGGTTTTGTTTTGTTTGATGGTAATTTTAAAGAGGTAAAAGACATCAAGTACCATTATTATAACAATAATAAAAATAAGCCTAAAGGTTTGAGTGCGAATGATATACATTGTATCATTGAAAGCGAGGAATCTGATATTTGGGTTGGAACTTTTGGAGGAGGTTTAAATAAGCTTATCAATCAACATGGGGATAGCGATTTTCCACAGTTTGAGATTTTTGATAGGTCTGCGGGTTTGCCTAATAATGTGGTTTATACCATAGTTGATGACAATCAGGGGAGTTTGTGGCTCACTACCGACAATTCTATAGTCAAATTTAATAAGGCTGATAGTAGTTTTGAGATTTTTGGGAAGGGTAATGAGTTGGAAAATGTGGAGTTTTCTGAAGCCTCTGCTTCTTTGTTGAAGTCAGGTGAAATTAGCGTTGGTTCAAAATCAGGATTCTATACCTTCAGACCAGAGGCTGTTATTCGTAGAAAAATCGATGCTCCTTTGGTCTTTACCAAGTTGATGTTATTTAATAAAGAGGTTCAAATTGATGAAAATGCTATCTTGAAAAAGCAACTTGATGATATGAAAGAACTTGTGTTTAATCACAAACAAAATGTGTTTTCTATCGAATTTGCTACCTTAGATATGCGTGCCCCTGATAAAATTCAGTATGCTTATAAATTACAAGGTTTTGATAAGGATTGGAGTTATGTGACTAAAAAGCAGTTTGCTACCTATACGGCTTTGCCTCCTGGTGATTACAAATTACTTGTGAAATCGACTGATAGCGAGGGGAATTGGTTGGATAATCAGCGCGAGATGTCGCTTAAAGTGCTGCCTTCTTTCTGGCAATCAAGTTTTGCTAAGTTTATCTATTTTCTAATAGGTCTGCTGGTTTTCATTATTACATTGATGATTATTCTTGCCTTCTTGAAGCTGAAGAATAATGTGCATCTTGAAAAACAAATGACGGAAATGAAGTTGAAGTTTTTTACGGATATTTCGCATGAACTGAGAACACCTCTGACCTTGATATCATTACCCGTAGATAACTTATTGAATGAAAAATTAGATCCTGCCATTAAAGAACAGCTTGTATCTATGCGCCGTAATTTGGATAAAGTGCTGACTTTAATCAACCAAATACTTGATTTCAGAAAGTTACAAAATAATAAACTTCGCTTGATGATAGAGGAGGTGGAGCTGCATGAACAAGTGAAAATAACGGCCAAAAACTTTACTGACATAGCCAATACAAACAAGATAAATTTTCAAATTATTGATGAGATAGGTAATATTAAGGTATGGATAGACCCTGAAAAGTTTGAATCCATGATTTCTAACCTATTATCTAATGCATTCAAATTTACACCTGCAGGTAAGTCTATCACTATCAAATCATTTGTTCGTAATAATAAAGTGGTAGTAGCCGTTGTAGATGAGGGAATTGGCATCGCTCAAGAGAAAATCAATTTTATTTTTGATAGATTTTTCTCGACTTCAACACTGAAAAATATTACGCAAAAAAGTACGGGTATTGGACTTGATTTAGTGAAAAAATTAGTTGAATTGCATCATGCTTCGATTTCGGTATCAAGTCAAGTAGGACAAGGAAGTACCTTTGAAATTGAGTTTCAACAAGGGATGCTACATTTCGCTGACGATGTCAATGTGGTTGTTTCTGATAGTCATGTAAGCAATGCATTGGCCGCCAATCAATTTGATTTGGAAACCATGTCGGAGCAAGAAGAAGAGAGTGATCATCCATCCGATTTGAACCCGTTAATTCTGATAGTAGAGGATAATGATGAACTGCGTTATTTTTTAAGTAACAGTCTGAATAATGACTATCGTATCGTGGAGGCTGTAAATGGACTAGAAGGCTGGGAGAAAATTGAAAAACTGATGCCTGATTTTGTTATTTCTGATATCAGAATGCCTGTAATGGACGGGATTGAACTGCTTACTAAGGTGAAAGAAGATAAGCGCACTTCACATATACCCGTTATTTTGCTGACTGCTGTTACGGATATGGAAAGTAAATTAGTAGGATTGAAGGCTGGTGCAGATGACTATATCACGAAGCCTTTTAGTTCATCTATCTTACAAGCACGTATTAAAAATTTAATAAAACAAAGAAGCTTGCTACAGCAGTACTATCGTTCTCAAATGACTGCTACACGCCCTGACATCAGTTTGCCACCCATTGAAGTTCATTCCTTAGAAGAGGTTTTCATGAAGAAACTGATGAAACTAATGCATGAAAATATCGACAATTTTGATTTGAATATCGATTACCTTGCTTCTGAATTGAGTATGAGTCGCACCGTTTTCTTCAATAAACTGAAAAGCTTAACCGGTTTTTCTCCTGTCGAATTTGTGAGAGAAGTGCGTTTTGATAGGGCAGCAGAATATATGAAAAACTCTCAATATTCTGTTTCTGAAATTTCTTACTTAGTTGGAATTGCAGACCCTCGATATTTTAGTAGATGTTTTAAGCAGAAGTTTGGTGTAACACCCTCAGAATATCGTCACTCTTTCCAAGATGGCGATTTGTAAGTGTTAATTATGTTTAATCTTAAGATTGTTTTTTATTGATTTGATTTTGTAAGCATCAAATAATCAATATGTTGCCAAAATTCTAAGTTTTTTTATCAAATCCAATTTTATTTTCTAATTTGCTGCTTTTAAAATATATATTACTTTTGTACTGCTACTGTGGGCGCACACGAAAATTGCTCAAAGGAGATTCAAACAACTAATTCATGACAAATAACCGCAAAATAAGGATTAAAGATATAGCGAATAAGGCTGGCGTTTCGGAGGGAACGGTCGACCGTGTTATACATAAACGCGGTGAGGTGTCGGAGAAAAGCCGTATTGCTGTGGAAAAAGTAATGCGCGAACTGAATTATACACCTAATATATTAGCTCGTTCGCTAGCTTCTAAAAAGCGCTACCATTTTTTGTGTCTTATCCCAAGTTATAAAGCAGGTGAGTATTGGGAATTGGTTGATAAGGGTTTTGATTTAGCTGCTGAGGAGTTTGCCCCTTTTAATGTGGTAATTCAAAAGAAGTATTTTGATCAGTTCGACCCTCAGGATTTTACACAGCAATCGTCTTTTGAACAAGCACCTGATGCGGTGTTTATTTCTCCTATTTTTAGGAATGAGACAGAGGATTTTGTTGCCAATTTAGATAAGCTTGCTATACCTTATTCTTTTATTGACTCCATGCTTGAGTCGACCAACTTCACGACCTATTATGGACAACATTCTACTCAAAGTGGATATATAGGTGCTAAGCTTCTCTTGAGTAAAATGAGTCCCAATTCAAAAATTTTGGTTATACGTACTCAGAGAAAACAGGAGGGTGTTTCCAATCAGACTATTGCGCGCTACAAAGGTTTTTCTGATTGCTTAGATGAGTTTAATAATTCTTGTAAGTTGATAGAGCTGTTACTATCTGAAAATGATGAGGATTTGAATAATGAACTCTTAGATAATATCTTTGAACA
>CAYVWK010000085.1:0-3605 GCA_964455235.1 uncultured Paludibacter sp. | reverse complement strand
TATCTGAAAATGATGAGGATTTGAATAATGAACTCTTAGATAATATCTTTGAACAGCATCCTGATATTAAAGCTGCGATTACTTTCAACTCTAAAGTGTGTAGATTAGCTAAATATATCCATGCTGCAAATAAACATATCATTTTAATTGGCTATGATGCCTTGGAGGATAATATCCATTTCTTAAAAGAAGGTGTTATCTCGTATTTAATAGCTCAACGTCCTGAAGCTCAGGGGTTCTTGTCTGTTCAGGATATGTGTAATAAACTTATTTTTCAGAAGGAAATAACGAAAATAAATTATGTGCCTATCGATATTCTTATGAAAGAAAATATCGACTATTATGTGAATTTTAAAGATAAATATTAATAATACAACAAATATTCTACAATCATGAAATTAGGAAAATTTAGTATCGGAGTGGGCGATCGCTTTGCTCATCAAGGAAGTGCACAGCTTCGTGCCATCATGAAAGCCAATGAACAAGGATTGGATATCAATCCTGTTTGGAATAAATCAAACCGCGAGCATATGTACGTGAAAACTCAACCTGTAAGTACTAGAATAGCTGCTGATGCTGCTGTTGCTGAGTTGAATTTCACAGGTCAGTATTTTGTAGATGCGGATCATATTAATTTATCAACTGTAGCTGGTTTTGTGGATAGTGCTGATTTTTTCACTTTAGATGTGGCTGCTTTTATCGGTAAGCCTAGTACAGAAGATGAAATTGAGACTTTTGTTAAATCTTGCTCAAAATACATCGGAACATTGCAAATCCCTGATATTCAAAAACCTTTGGAAGTATCGGAAGCATTGGTAAGAAGTATTGCTGATAAGTTTTTAGCGGCTACCAAACAAGCTTCTGAAATCTATGCTTATTTAGTTGAGGCTAAGGGTGCAAATAACTTCATCACAGAAGTTTCTATGGATGAAGTGGAAAATCCACAAACGCCCGTTGAAATGCTCTTTATCTTGAAAATGTTGGCTGATAAAGGTGTTCCTGTTCAAACAATAGCTCCTAAATTTACAGGTAGATTTAATAAAGGGGTTGATTATAAAGGTAATTTAGAGCAATTTGAGCAAGAATTTGAAGAGGATATTTTGATTATCGATTATGCTGTGAAAGAATTTGGCTTGCCTCAAGAGTTGAAATTAAGTGTGCATTCTGGTAGCGATAAATTCTCTATTTATCCTATTATGGCTAATCTTATCAAAAAACATGATAAGGGATTACACCTTAAAACTGCGGGTACTACTTGGCTAGAAGAGGTGATTGGTCTAGCGAAAGCTGGTGGTGATGGTCTTGAAATGGCTAAGCAAATTTATATTGATTCTTTGGATAGAATTGATGCTTTATGCGCTCCTTATGCTGATGTAATCGAAATCGATAGAACTAAATTGCCTACTAAAGAGGAATTGATGGGCTGGACAAGCGAGAAATATGTAAATACCTTGACTCACATTCCTAATCACCCTGATTATAATGCGAATTTCCGCCAACTAATCCACGTTGCATACGCTGTTGCAGCTGAAAAAGGAACTGCCTTTACAAATTTATTAGAAAAATATGCAGATGTTGTAGGTCAGTGTGTGGAAGAAAATATCTATGACAGACATTTGAAACGTTTATTTAATTTGAAATAATATGCAAAACTTATTTGATGTAAAAGACCTCGTAGTTGTTATAACTGGTGGCAATGGTGTACTTGGAAAAGGTATGTCGGAGTATATGTGTTCGCAAGGTGCGAAGGTGGTAATTTTAGGTCGCAGATTAGACTCTATCAATGAGTTGGTGAGTGATTTAAAAGCAAAAGGTTATGAAGCGGATGGTTATTCTGCTGATGTGCTTGATAAAGAGGTGCTTGAAGGTGTTGCAGATAAAATCATCGCTAAATATGGCCGTATCGATGTCTTGGTGAATGGCGCAGGCGGTAATATGCCAGGTGCTACTATTCCACCAGATAAAACTTTCTTCGATTTGGATATAGAAGCAGTACGTAAAGTGGTGGATGTGAACTTGTTTGGTACCATTGTTCCAACTATGGTATTTGCAAAACAGATGGTGAAACAGCAAAAAGGTAGCATCATCAATATTTCTTCTGAAGCTGCTATTCGTCCGCTGACACGCGTGGTTGGTTATGCTGCTGCTAAAGCTGCTGTTACGAACTTTACACTGTCTTTAGCTACTGAATTGGCGCTTAAATATGGTGAAGGTCTGCGCGTAAATGCTTTGGCTCCAGGCTTTTTCCTTACAGAACAAAACCGCACTTTATTAACGAATGAAGATGGTTCTTATACGGATAGAGGTAATAAAATCATCGACCATACGCCTTTTAAACGTTTTGGTACGCCCGATGAATTATTCGGTACTTTACACTGGTTGGCGAGCGATGCTTCTAAGTTTGTAACAGGTACGCTAACCGTTGTAGATGGCGGTTTTGATGCCTTCTGCATTTAATAATATCAATAAAAAATAAACATAATATCTTTCTAAAATGATTAAGCTTAAAGAAAATTGTAAGTATTCTTTGATGGTTGCAACCAGTATGGGTGTTCGTATGACTCCTTTAAATGGACAACCTGTTCATAGCAGCAACCAGTTTGTTATGCATGCTACCAGTGCAGAAAGCAATGTAGCAAGTATTGCTTCGCATTTAGGTTTACCTGTAAAAGTGCTGACTACCTTCGTAAAAGATAGTCCGATTGCTCAGTTTATCAAAGCTGATTTACGTCATCGCAATATGGATTTTGAAGGTCCAGAAGTTGAACAAGGCGACCCATGGGGCTATCGTCATCAAATTAATTTTGCTGATAGTGGCTATGGTACACGTGGTCCACGCGTTCTTAACGACCGTGCTGGTGAGGTAGGGCGTACATTAAATGTGAAAGATTTTGATTTAGATCGTATTTTCAACCAAGAAGGTGTGCAAATTCTGCATCTATCTGGATTGATAGCAGCTTTATCTCCCGAAACAAGTGAATTTTGCTTACAATTAGCACGTTATGCTAAGAAAACAGGTACTCGCATCGCTTTCGACTTAAACTATAGAGCTTCATTCTGGAAAAATAGGGAAGAAGAATTAGGTGCTATTTTTAGAGAAATTGCTTCTGTTTCTGATATTTTAATCGGTAATGAAGAAGATTATCAGTTAAGTTTAGGTGTACAAGGTCCTGAAGCTGGTGGCGAAGGCATTGAAGCTGAAATTGAAGGCTTTAAAGGCATGATTAAGCGTGTACGTGAGACTTATCCCAATGCTTCTGTATTTGCAACTACCTTACGTGAGGTTGTCAGCGTAAACGAACATTTATGGGGTGCCATCGTATTAGAAGGCGATAATCTTCATGTAGTTAAACCACGTACTATCAATGTGTTAGATAGAATTGGTGGGGGTGATGGCTTTGTAGGTGGCTTATTATATTCTATCCTGAGAGGATGGGAATCCGAGAAATGGGCTAAATTTGCATGGGCAACTGGAGCATTAGCAACCACTTTCCTCACCGACTACGCACAACCCGCCGACGAAGCTCAAGTTTGGAGCATTTGGAACGGCAATGCGAGAGTGCAGAGATAATGTGCCAATGTGCCGATATGCCGATGAGACTAAT
>CAYVWK010000084.1:7450-8825 GCA_964455235.1 uncultured Paludibacter sp. | reverse complement strand
TCCAGTTTTCTGTAAAAGGAGCAGGGACTTACAGAGCATCAGCTAATGGAGATGCTACTTGTGTGGAGATTTTCCATCTACCTAAAATGTCAGCCTTTCAAGGGCAGCTGACTACCATCGTGCAAGCCTCTGAAGAGGTAGGAGAACTTATTCTGACTGCAAAAGCGAAAGGATTAAAGTCAGGGAATATCAAAATTAATGTTGAATAATTTATTCTGAAAAATAAAAAATTATACCATATGAAAAAGTATTATTGGTTAGCTTTAGTGTGTTTTATTTTTGCTTTTGTTAGTTGTGCAGAAGAAGAAAATTTAGAAACTATCATCAATCAAGCATTAGAGTTTTCTGAAAAACAGAGTCTGATTTTGGCTGAAAAATATGCCGATCAAGAGGGAGTTTTACCTCGTTCATTTGAACATGGAGAAGATACCTCATCCGACTCCCGCTGGTGGACAAGTGGTTTCTTCCCAGGTGTGTTATGGTATGTTTATGAGAATACAAACAACCCTGAAGTATTGGCATATGCTAAGGAATATACCAGCAGAGTTGAACGAGAGAAATACACAACTGATAATCATGATGTGGGTTTTATGTTGTATTGCAGCTTTGGAAATGGATTGCGATTAACAGGAGAAGAGTCTTATAAAGAGGTGTTGCTGACTGGTGCTCAATCTTTAGCTACACGCTACAATCCGCAAGTAGGTGTGATTAAATCGTGGGACCATAATAAAGATATTTGGCAATATCCAGTCATTATTGATAATATGATGAACTTAGAGTTACTGCTTTGGGCTGCACGTGAAAGTGATGATAAAAATCTGTTAGATTTATCTATCTCGCATGCTAATAAAACCATCTCCCATCATTACAGACCTGATTTTAGCTCTTATCACGTAGTGTCTTATGATACAATTAGTGGTTTGCCTCACCTCAAACAAACTCATCAAGGTTGCGATGCTTCTTCGTCTTGGAGTAGGGGGCAGAGCTGGGGTTTGTATGGATATACTTACCTGTATAGGGAACTTAAACAAAGAAAGTATTTGGATCAAGCCATTAAAATTGCAGAATTTATGATTGACCATCCACGTATGCCCAAAGATTATATCCCATATTGGGATTTTGATGCACCCGATATTCCTAAAACATACAGGGATGCTTCAGCTGCTACCATCATGGCTTCAGCCTTAATTGAATTAAGTGGATATGTTAGTGATGAATTATCTCAAAAATACTTGAATGTAGTAGAAAAGCAAATCAGAACATTGGCATCACCTGAATATACTGCTAAACTGGGAGAAAACGGAGGATTTATACTCAAACATAGTGTGGGTGCGCTTCCTTTTGATTCTGAGATTGATGTGCCTTTAACCTATAC
>CAYVWK010000084.1:1373-7350 GCA_964455235.1 uncultured Paludibacter sp. | reverse complement strand
AGAGGATCACTATCTCCTCGCTATAATCATAAACTGCAAGAAACCATTGTATTACCTGCTATCACAGATGATTATCAAATTGGGTATAAGTCACCTTATCGACATATCGACCGCCTTACACGGAAGTATGAATATATGGGACCAGCTTGGTATCAGCGCGAAATATCTATTCCTAAAGAATGGAAAGGGAAACGTATATGGGTGTATTTCGAGAGAACACATTGGCTAAGTTCTATTTATGTAGACACGAAAGAAGTCAGTAAAATCGACTATGTAAGCGTGCCTCATGTGCATGATTTAACCGATTTCGTGCGACCAGGTAAAACGCATCTCATAACTGTTTGTGTCGATAATCGTTTTCAATATAATACACACAAATGGAATCATGCCCATACTGAATTTACCCAAATTAACTGGAATGGTATTTTGGGTGATATGAAGTTGATGGCTGTTGACCCTATATATGTAGATGATTTGCAGGTATATCCTGACATCAGTGATAATTCAATCAAAGTAAATTTACAAATAAAAAACTATTGCCGTACCTCTTTTCAAGGGCAGCTGAGTTTCAATATCAAAGGTGAAAACTATCACCTAAAGAAAGATATTACAGTTAGCGGACAAGATTCAATCGTATCTGTAGAAGAACGAATCAATTTAGGGAAGAATATTCAATTATGGGATGAATTCAATCCTCATGTTTATGAAATTACATGTGATTTAACTACCAAGACAACTAAAGATACTTTTCAGAATGAGAAGTCGGCTACTTTTGGTATGCGCGAAGTGAAGCAAGGAAAAAACCATGTGTTGCTCAACAATCGCCCTATACATTTAAGAGGCAATGTGGAGAATGCTGTCTTTCCAAAAACAGGTTATGCTCCCCTTGATGATGCTTCTTGGGAACGCTTGATGGTACTTTCAAAAGATTACGGTTTGAACCACATGCGCTTCCATTCCTGGTGCCCCCCTAAAGCTGCTTTTCGCATGGCGGATAAGCATGGTATTTATTTGGAAGTTGAAATGCCTATGTGGGGTAAAGACGCAGAACCCGATGAGGCTCGATATGATTTTTTCCGTCGTGAGCAATTGGCCATCTTAAAAGAATATGGCAATCACCCTTCTTTTGTGCTCTACTGTAATGGCAACGAAATCACAGGTAATTTTGATTTCATAGAAGAGTTAACCGCACAGGGGAGAGAAGTTGATAATCGTCATTTATACAGTGGATCTACTGCTCGTACGCGTGTACAATCTGACCAGTATTATGTGTCGCAGCAAACCAATAAGGGACATGTAAAAGTATATGAAGGACTTCCCTATACCGATTGGGATAGAAGTGCTGAATCTGACGTGGATGTGCCCGTTATTTCTCATGAATCGGGTCAACGTTGTGTCTATCCTAATTTTGAGGAAATTAAAAATTTTACAGGTCCTGTAGAAGCTCGCAATTTTGAAGTGTTCAGAGAAATGTTGGATGCTAATGGTATGCTCGATCAGGCTAATGATTTCTTTTTGGCATCAGGTGCTCTGACTGTTATTGAATACAAAGCAGTCATAGAGGCTTTGTTGCGATCTGACAAATCTGCTGGTTTTCAGTTGCTGTCAATCAATGATTTCCCTGGACAAGGCTATGCTCCCGTAGGCATACTCGACCCATTTTGGGATTCAAAAGGATTGGTTACTCCAGAGAAATTCAGAGAGTCTTGTGCTCCTCGCGTTGCTTTACTAAGGTATGATAAGAGTGTCTACCATGAAAATGAAATGTTTAATGGAAAAGCGGAGGTATATAATTTTAGTCAATCAGCTATCAAAAATGCTAAAATTAGATGGACATTAACGAACGATGAAGGAAAAGTTCTTCGTAAAGGAAATCTTAAAACGCAAACTATTGCAAATGATGGTGTATATCCTGTTGGCGAGTTTGCTATCAATCTAAAAGGAATTAAAGGACCGCAAAAACTTACTGTAAATCTCTTTGTCAATCAAGATATTCAGAATAGCTGGAATATTTGGGTATATCCTCAACACAAGCAATTCATGGTTTCCTCTGATGATGTTTTATACACTAAAACGTATGATGATAAAGCAAAACAATATCTATTAGCTGGTAAAAAAGTAGTGCTTTGTCCTATGCCTAATCAAGTTGAAGGGCGCAAATCTACTTTCCATAATCATTTTTGGAATCCTATCATGTTTGCTTGGCATCCTATGACTATAGGCTGTTTGATACATGATAATCATGCTGTATTTAATGATTTTATTACGGCTTATCATACCGATTGGCAATGGTGGGACATCTTAGAAAATGCCAAAGTGCTTGAAATGAAAAATGCTCCAGATGCATTACGTCCTTTTATCCAAGTAATAGACAGTTACGATAATAACGAGAAATTAGGTATAGGATTCGAAGCTAAAGTAGGCAATGGTAAATTGTTGGTTTTAACGGTCGATACAGAGAGCGATATGGATAATCGTCCTGCTACTAAGCAACTTATTCACAGTGTTGAAAACTATGTAAGTAGTTCACAATTCAACCCTTCTGTAGCAGTTGACGAGCAATTTATCCAATCATTCTTAATTCAGTAAAGGTGTGTGATATGTTGAGAAAGTTTTTAATATATATGTTGATGATGGCAGGCGTGCAAGCGATTAGTGCACGCGAGATTATGATGCAGGAATTAGCTCCTCTAGAGCAAATTTATGGTCATCAAACCAAATCAGAATCGCTGCTAACTATGAACGAGTTGGATATTGAATATGGCTATATGTTGTATGAAACTATGGTAAATATTGAAAAAGAAGGGTTGGTACTGGAAGTAGAGAATATTCGAGACTATGGTGTTGTATACCTCAATGATACTTATCAAGGTGTATTGGATAGAGACCATAAAAAACTACCTCTCTCTTTGCCAGTTGGTAAATGTACCCTCAAAATTTTTGTGGAAAATATAGGTCGAATTACGTATGGACCAGAGATATTAGACAATTTTAAAGGCTTGTTTGGTGAAGTTTATTTAGATGATGAAGAGGTAGAAGATTGGAAGATGACAGAACTACCTGTTAGAAAAACAAAGGTGAATGATTTGAAATTTCAATCAAAAAGAAATTACAATTTGCCCAGTTTCTACAAAGCATCTTTTGAAATTCAAGATATAGCAGATTTTTATGTTGACATAACAGGTTGGGGTATGGGTGAGGTATGGATAAACGGACAACATATCGGGACATTTTGGGAAGAGGAGCGCCAACAATCTTTGCACGCTTCAAGCTCAATTTTAAAACAAGGAATCAATGAATTAGTCGTATTTGAACTAAAGAATAATCAACAAAAGATAGTTAGAATATCAGACTCACCAGTTTTTAAATAAATATATTAACAAAAATCAAATGAAAAAGAACAGAGTATTTTATACAGTATTAGTTATTTTAATGAGTTTAGGGTTGATGGCTCAAAAGAAGACAGCTACACCTATATACAAAAATCCGAATCAGCCGATTGAGAAACGTGTTGAAGATTTATTGAAGCGGATGACTTTGGAGGAAAAGGTGTTTCAACTCAATCAATATACCTTGGGGCGAAACGACAATAAAAATAATATAGAGGATGTATTGAAGCAAAAACCAGCTGAATTAGGTTCTGTGATTTATTTCAATAGCGACCCAAAACTGCGTAATGAAGTACAGCGTCAAGCGATGGAGAAGTCACGTTTGGGTATTCCTATGATTTTTGGCTATGATGTGATTCATGGTTATCGCACGGTATATCCTATTCCACTTGCACAAGCTTGCTCTTGGAATCCTGAGTTGGTTCAACAAGCTAGTGCTGTAGCAGCTCAAGAGGCAAGAATGTCAGGTGTGGATTGGACTTTTTCCCCTATGATTGATGTGGCACGTGATCCTCGCTGGGGACGAGTAGCGGAAGGTTATGGCGAAGACCCATACACCAATGCTGTGTTTTCTGTTGCTTCGGTAAAGGGTTATCAAGGTGACGATTTATCCCATCCTCATCAAGTAGCTGCCTGCTTAAAACACTTTATTGGTTACGGTGCTTCTGAAGGCGGACGCGATTATGTCTATACTGAAATATCTCCACAAACTTTGTGGGATACCTATATGTTGCCCTATGAAGAAGGTGTGAAAGCTGGTGCTGCTACACTGATGAGCTGCTTTAATGATATCAGTGGAACGCCAGGTTCTGCTAATCCTTATATTTTGCGAGATGTATTGAAAAATCGCTGGAAACATGATGGTTTTGTAGTGTCTGATTGGGGCGCTATCCAACAACTGCGCTCACAGGGTTTTGCTAAAGATAAAAAAGAGGCTGCTTTGAAAGCTTTCACGGCTGGTGTTGAAATGGATATGATGAATAACTGCTACGATATGCATTTAGCAGAACTTGTGAAAGAAGGCAAAGTGTCTCAGAAAATTTTAGATGATGCCGTTCGTCGTGTATTACGTGTTAAATTCCGCCTTGGACTGTTCGAAAATCCTTATACACCAGTAACAGAAGATGCTGAACGTTTCTTACTTCCTGCAAGTTTAGACATCGCTCAGCAACTATCTGAAGAGTCTATCGTCTTGCTTAAAAATGAGAATAAAACTCTCCCTTTGGCTGGTCAGCAAAAAATTGCAGTGGTCGGACCATTAGCTAAAAGCCGCTGGCACCTGTTGGGTTCGTGGGCTGCTCATGGTCATACCGATGATGTGATAACGATTTACGATGGTTTGCAAGCTGAATTAGGCGAACAAATTGAACTGTTATATGCAGAAGGCTGCCAATTTGATGGCGATGATACGTCTAAGTTTGAAGAGGCTGTGCAAGCTGCTCAACAGTCGGATATAGTGGTAGTGTGTTTGGGTGAAAAGAAAGATTGGAGTGGCGAAAATGCTTCTCGTTCAACTATCTCACTTCCGCAGATTCAAGAAGATTTGGTCGCCGAACTACAAAAAACAGGTAAACCCATCGTTGTGCTACTGTCTAACGGTCGCCCACTTGAACTGCATAGATTAGAAAAATTGAGCGATGCTATGGTGGAAATCTGGCAACCAGGCATTATGACTGGTAAAGCAGTTGCTGGTATTCTGAGTGGAAGAGTCAATCCTTCAGGAAAATTATCCATGACTTTCCCCTATGCTACTGGTCAAATTCCTATCTACTACAATATGCGCCAAAGTGCACGTACGCATCAAGGAAAATATCAAGACATACCAACTACACCGCTTTATGACTTTGCTCATGGCTTGAGTTATACAACTTATACTTATGGTGATATCAAAGCTTCTGCTACAAAAATTAGTAAAAAAGATAAACTTTCAGTTGAAATTGATGTGACTAATTCAGGTGAAGTGGATGGTAAAGAGACTGTGCATTGGTTTGTATATGCTCCTGTTTCCAGTATTTCTCGTCCTGTGCGTGAGTTAAAACATTTCGACAAACAACTTATCAAGGCTGGTGAAACAAAAACCTTCAAATTTGAACTGGATTTAGTCCGTGATTTAGGTTTTATAAATGGAAAAGGAGATAGATTTCTTGAAGCTGGGGAGTACTATATTTTGGTCAAAGACAAGAAAATCAAAATTGAATTGATAAATTAATAAAAATAACTACGATGAATTTGAAGTTTTCCCATCATCTCATAATGCTACTCATAATGCTGTTTTTACCCGCTATTGCTGTAGGGGTAGAGTATAATTATGATAGTTGGGATGTTGAGATAATTGAGAAAAATACAAATCAAATCGTAAGAGCAGAAACCGTAGCGTCCAATTTTTATTCATTAGAAGGCTTGGAACGAAATAAAGAATATTTTGCAAAAGTAAGGACACGAAACACATTCTTATCAGCTTGGGAAATCTCTGATTCCTTTATGCTGACTTCATCAACAGGTTTAATTTCTTCTCCTAAAAATAAATTATTGATTCAACAAAGGGATGGAGTGCTGCTTGTCTCATCTGATGATATTGAACGAATAAA
>CAYVWK010000084.1:0-1273 GCA_964455235.1 uncultured Paludibacter sp. | reverse complement strand
ATCTTGAAGAAATTACTACGGATTTAGTTCTTAATTATCAGTTTTCTACTTATGAAAAAGATATTGCTAATTCAGCAGATTTATCTCAAAATGCGGTTTGCAAACCTGAAGAAAATTGGAATTATTATCATGGACATGAAATGCTTGCTCAGAAACCAACAAATCTATTAATTAATAAAGATAGACTGACATGGACAGGAAAAAATACTTTAGCGAATGATAGTTTAATTGATGGTAATTATATCGTGAAGATTGAACCGGAAACAGAAAAGAATTTACGCAATCCACTAACGGGTTGGGTACTGTATGGTAGTCCAGGTTCTGCTTCTGATTTTTGGACGAAACTAGATAATATCACTGTCCCTGGATATAGCACTCCTGTGAAAATTGCTGATTATGCGAATACGTTGTATATCCGAACAAGCTGGACTGCTTTAAATCCTTCTGAAGGAGTTTATGGCTGGGATACAAATGCGGGGCTTAAATGGATGATTGACAATGCACAACAAAGAGGTATGCGATTAGCTTTTCGTGTTGTGGTTGATAGTCGAGATAAAAGTGAGGATTTTACTCCACGATATGTTAGAGATGCAGGAGCGGAAGGTTTTACTTCTGGATCAAATAATCAACGCTGGTCTCCTTACCCTGATGACCCAATTTTTCAGGCTAAGTACGAAAAGTTTGTTGAAGCTTTTGCTCTGAAATTTAACGATCCAAATCAGGTTGACTTTATTGATGGATTTGGTTTAGGCTTGTGGGGAGAAGCACACAATATGAAATATAAGCATTATTCAAATAGAGAAAATGTGTTCAAATGGGTGGTTGATTTATATTCAAGATGTTTTACTAAGATTCCTTTAGCCATTAATTATCATCGCTTGATTGCCACTGAACAAAGTTGGGGAGCTGCAGATAAAGACTCAGAAAGACTTTTGAAATATGCATTTGATAAAGGTTATATTTTACGTCAAGATGCTTTTGGAATGACAGATTATTATCAACAATGGGAGAGAAATATTGCTGCAAAATGGCTATTTAAACGACCTATCATTATGGAAGGCGGATGGGTTACTAATTCGCATCGTTGGTGGAATGACCCACGAGGGTATGAAACCCTGGCGGATGTGCGACAAGGTGAATTTGATGATTCTAAAGAAGCACATGTTAATATGATGGATTTTCGCATTAATGAGGTTGAGACTTGGTTTGATAGCTCTTTTGACTTAGTAAAGAAGTTTATTGCTGAGGGTGGTTATCGCCTTTATCCCGACAA
>CAYVWK010000083.1:0-8840 GCA_964455235.1 uncultured Paludibacter sp. | reverse complement strand
TTCTTGCAGCACAGTGAAGTGGGAAGTCGCTCGTACAGAAGCGATTAAGATTCCTATTGATGCTCAAACTGAGCATATAGCAGATAAGTCATTGCAAGCGGAATTAGCTCCTTACAAAGCTATGTTGGAAGCGGAAATGAATGTGGTATTGGGTTATAGTCCTGTAGATTTGAATATCCGTGCCCCTGAAAGTCTACTTTCTAATTTTTCTGCGGATGTCTATAAAGAAGTGGCAGAAGATTTTCTGAAAGAAGATATTGACTTTTCTATAGTGAATATCAAAGGTTTACGAGCTCCTATCCCAGCAGGAAACATTACAGTTTCGCATATTTTTCAACTGATGCCTTTTGAAAATGAGTTGGTGATAATATGGATGAAAGGGGAAGACTTAGTAGGGCTATTTGATTTTTTCGCTTCGATTAAAGGAGAAGGCGTTTCAGGGATGAAAATGGGTATTCAAAATGGCAAAGCTGTAGATGTTCTTATTAATAATCAGCCTTTGGATTTGCAAAAAGTGTATAAAGTAGCGACTAATGATTATTTAGCAGAAGGGAATGACGGCATGGTGCAGCTAGCCCGAAACATCAAGCGTATTGATACAGGCGTGACCGTCAGAGAAATGCTGATTGAGTATATTAAAAAAGAGACTGCCGCAGGGAGAAATATTGCTCCAAGTTTAGATGGCAGAATTTACCTAATCCAATAAAATACAGCAAGATATGAAAAAAAGAAAGCTAATATTCACCTCAATTTTTATCTTTTGCGCAGTATTGATAAGTGCGCAAAACGTAAAAATTGTAGTTTTGCACACCAACGACACGCATAGTCAAGTAGAGCCCAGCGACCCCGATGCAGTACGTTTTGCTGATATGGGAGGCTACGCACGACGATTAGGGGTAATCAATCAAATTCGTCAGCAGGAAGAGCATGTGGTATTATTAGATGCAGGCGATTTTTCACAAGGTACGCCCTACTTCAACTTCTTTAAAGGTAGAGTGGAAGTGAAAGGTCTAAACGCTATGAATTATGATGCAGTTACCTTTGGTAATCACGAGTTCGACAATGGAATGGACACCTTAGCAACCATCCTTCAAGATGCTACTTTTCCGCTAATTTGTGCCAACTACGATATGCGTAAATCGACCCTTGCGGATATGGTAGAACCCTACAAAATCATAGAAAAAGGTGGGGTACGTATAGGTATCATTGGTTTGGGTGTTGAGTTGGAAGGCTTGGTAAAGAAATCTAACTTTGAAGGAGTTCAATACCTTGACCCTATCAAGACAGTACAAAAATACGAACGCATCTTGAAAAAACGCAAAAAATGCGATATGATCATCTGCTTATCTCATTTGGGTGGTGATTCTACTTCACTGAAAGTCAATGATTTTACTATAGCTCACAATTCACAATATGTTGATTTAATTATAGGTGGTCACTCCCATTTAATGTTAGAAAATATTCAAACAAAGAACGCAAAAGGTAAAAATGTACGAATTGCGCAGATGGCGAAGAGTGGATTTTATTTAGGAAGAGTGGATTTATACCTCAATAGAAGACGCTAAGGGCTGTTTGTAATTTTTATGTTTTATCTTTTTTCGATTTTCACTAACTTTGTGGCCTAAATCAATCATAATTCGGATTTTATGTTGCGTCAAACTATTCAGCAAAAACTTCAGCAAAGATTATCACCTGCACAAATACAGGTGATTAAGATGCTTGAGCTTCCGACTTTGGAGTTGGAAGAGCGCATTCGTCAAGAGCTGGAAGAAAATCCAGCATTAGAAGAGGGTCAAGATCAAGATACGCAAGATGATGTACGTGAAGATGATTTGAATGATGATGGTGGCAATAATGATGATATGGATTTAGAGGAATATATGCCAGATGATGATATTCCTGACTTCAGACTCAAAACGAATAATTATTCAAAAGACGATAAGCACGAGGAAATACCTTTCTCTGTGGGGAAAACGTTTCACGAAACACTAAACGAACAGCTTGGTTTTCAAATCCTTAGCGACCACGAACATAAGGTTGCAGCATACATCATCGGCAATATTGACGAGGAAGGCTATTTGCGGCGACCCGTTGAATCTTTGGTTGATGATATTGTTTTTTATGCTGGCATTCATACTTCGGATGAAGAGGTAGCACGCTTAGTGACTGTTATCCAGTCATTTGACCCTCCAGGAATTGGAGCTTCTTCTTTGCAGGAATGTCTTAAGCTTCAATTAGAAAGAAAGCCACAAAACGAGCAAACTGATTTAGCTTTAATGATCATCAACAAGTACTTTGAAGAGTTCTCCAAAAGACATTATGACAAAATAAGAAAGCTCTTAGACATTGATAATGAGACCCTTAAAGATGTAGTTGATGAAATATCTCGTCTTAATCCCAAACCAGGAAATGCTTGGGGCGGCACTTTGATGGAAAAAAGTATGACGGTCATTGTGCCCGACTTCATCTTAGAAGAAGCAAACGGTCAATTAACCGTCCATTTGAATAATAGCAATGTGCCTGAACTGCGTGTCAACAAGGTATATAGCAATCTTTTTGAAGAATATCAACATCATAAGACGGAAAAAACGCAACAATTAAAAGATGCAGTTGTGTTTGCTAAACAAAAGGTTGACTCTGCGCGTTGGTTTATAGATGCTATCAAACAACGCCACGAAACCCTACTTACAACCATGCAGGCTATAGTCGATTATCAAAAAGAATATTTTTTAGAAGGTGATGACACCTTCCTTAAACCTATGATTCTTAAAGATATAGCAGACATCACTGACTATGATATTTCTACAATTTCAAGAGTTAGCAATAGCAAGTATATCCAAACAAATTTTGGAATTTTTCCTGTTAAATACTTCTTCTCTGAATCTATGACGAATGAAGATGGTGAAGAAGTTTCGACACGTGAAATCAAGAAAATCATGATGGATTGTGTTGATAATGAGGATAAAAGGAAACCCATGAATGATGAAGAGTTGGCAGAAGCACTGAAAGATAAGGGTTATCCAATTGCCAGGCGAACAGTCGCAAAATACAGAGAGCAGCTCAATATTCCTGTTGCTCGTCTACGAAAAGAACTATAATTTATGCAAAATACAATAACAAAAAAGATACATCAGCTTATTTCAATCGTATTTCAACCCCTATTAATGCCTACATTTGGAGTTTTAATTTTGATGTTCTCCAATCTTTCATTTTATTATCCGCAGCAGTGGAAATGGTTTGCTTTAGGTGGCACTTTCGTGTTTACTACCCTGATTCCTTTAGTTCCTATGCTGATTATGTTTGGGCGCGGACGTATACAAGATTTATTTATTTCTAAGCGAGAAGACAGAACTTTACCCTATATTTTCACCTTGATAAGTTATATTTTTTGGAACTTTTTTCTGTGGAATGTACTAAAACTGCCTTTTTTTGTGGTAGCGATGGGTATAGCCTCCACTTTGTCGATAGTTGTGATTATGCTTGTCAATTTAAAGTGGAAAATTAGCGCTCACATGGCTGGTATAGGTGGGTTGGTAGGTGCTGTTTTTAGCTACTGCTCGGTGATGGGAGTTAATCCAACTTGGTTATTGATATCACTTTTCGTTGTTTCTGGACTGGTTGCTCTATCGCGTTTAGAACTAAAAGCACACACACCAGGGCAAATTATTGCAGGTTACTTAGTAGGATTTTGCGTGGTTTTTATTCCCGTTGTCATGCTTTAGAAATTGTTTATTATCAAGAAATTCAGATATTTACACACATAAATTCATTTATATATGATTACACAAGACCAACTCAAGGATGTGTTGGAGCGTAAAGATGCGCTGAGGAGGTATCTTTGACGTCGATACAAAGACAATTCAGATAGAAGAAGAAGAATTACGCACGCAAGCCCCTAATTTTTGGGAAGATGCGAAAGCTGCTGAACTTCAAATGCGTAAAATTAAAGACCTTAAAAAATGGGTAGAAGGCTACAATGCAGTAGCCGCTGCTACGGAAGAATTACAGTTAGCTTATGATTTTTTCAAAGAAGAGGCGGTAACGGAAGAAGAGGTTGACTCTGCTTATGCTGCTGCTCTTCAACAAGTTGAAGACTTAGAGTTAAAAAACATGCTCTCGAAAGAGGAGGATAAATTAGGAGCTGTGATTAAAATTGTGGCAGGAGCTGGTGGCACCGAAGCGCAAGATTGGGCTGAAATGCTTTTCCGTATGTACCAACGATGGGCTGAGCGTCAGGGTTATAAATTGGAAGTTACAAACCACCAAGATGGTGATGAGGCAGGCATCAAAACTGTAACTATGCAGATTGATGGCGAGATGGCTTATGGCTATTTGAAATCGGAAAATGGTGTGCATCGTTTGGTGCGTGTTTCACCTTTCAATGCGCAAGGAAAGCGCATGACCTCCTTCACTTCAGTCTTTGTTGTCCCCTTAATTGATGATTCCATTGAGATTGAAATCAATCCTGCAAACCTTTCATGGGATACCTTCCGGTCGAGTGGAGCAGGTGGACAAAACGTGAATAAAGTAGAAACAGGTGTACGTCTGCACTATCAATTTATCAATCCCGTTACAGATGAAAAAGATGAAATCATCATTGAAAACACGGAAAGTCGTTCGCAATTAGGCAATAAAGAAAATGCTATACGACTGTTGAAATCGCAACTTTACGACTTAGAGTTAGAGAAACGCCGTCTAGCAACTGCAAAAATTGAAGCTGGCAAACGTAAAATTGAGTGGGGATCGCAAATTCGTAGTTATGTTTTTGATGATAGACGTGTGAAAGACCATCGCACAAATCACCAGACATCTAATGTAAACGCTGTAATGGACGGCGATTTAGACGCTTTTATCAAAGCTTATTTGATGGAGTTCAGTGATTAGATTTCTCCAGAAAGCATTATAAATCATAGTGATATCCTATCGCAATATATAAGATATTCGTAGGAGAAACAACATTAACAGCCTGATCGAATCGCAAGTAACCGTTCAGGCTGCTTGCTTTATTTAACTTGTATTTCGTGCCTGCTATCAAACGGTATCTGACAAAAAAAGCATTATTCGACCCACTTAAAGGAGTAAAACTTTCAGCTGAAACATGAGGAGTAAAAGCAGTATTAGCAATAGGATATTCTACAGCTAATCGATTACGCCATACGTACTTAGGATTAAATTTATTTTCAGGATGCTCACCATCTAACAAAGTTGATTGAGCTCGAGTTCTTAATTTAAAGATGAAATCGCCTAGATGATAAGTACCTACCAAGCCCGCAGCAAAACGATGCGTAAACTCGTATGTATTAGCTGTAGCTCTTCTGTAGAAAAGAAAATAATCCAACTCTGCACTTAAAGTACCTGGAAGTATCGTAAATTCACCCCCTACCATTGTTCCAGAGCGTTTCAATGAACTGAAATTTCTATCAAAGCGAAGCTCTTGCTCTAAATCAAGTTTAATGTACGAATTGAATTTTTTAGAAAGACTGACAGCCCCAATTCCACCACTATCATGCAGTTGAGCAAAGGAATAAAAGCCTATCAATAGAAAAAAAGAAAGGAGCAAAAAACGATTAAGTCTGTAATATTCAGTAGATTTCATGTAGCCTTGAGTATTGATTTTCAATCCTCAAAGATATACCAATAAATAAAACCTACAAGCACCGACCCTCCAATAATATTTCCCAAGGTAGCAGGAATCAGGTTATTGAAGATAAAATCAGCCCAACTAATATCTACGCCATTGAAGATGGCAGCAGGGATAAAAAACATATTCGCAACGCTGTGTTCGAAGCCTATCGCCACAAAAGCCATCACAGGAAACCAGATTCCCAAAATTTTACCAGTGGTATCTCTTGAAGAATAAGCCAGCCACATCGCCAAGGCCACAAGCCAGTTTGCACCTATCCCTTTAAAAAATATTGTATGAAAACTGAGGCTAGTTTTAGACACGGCTAGGGTTTCCAAACTATCAATCCAAGGGGAGACTGAAAAAACACCTGTGAGCGTTGCCATAAAATAAGCAACAAACAGAGCACCTACGAAATTGCCAAAATAGACCAATGTCCAATTCCTCAACAGAGAAGCAAAAGAAAGCTTTTTGCTCATCAAAGGCGGTATAAAATAGGCAGTATTTCCTGTAAATAAATCAGCGCCTAAAATAGCACAAAACATCAAGCCGATAGGAAAAGCTGCACCCATGAGCAGTCGTTGTATACCTGGATTTTCAGCAGCAATGCCAGGTATTCCACCTCCTATCATCAAAGCTAACAATCCACCTAAAGCAATATAAGTACCTGCTAAAAAGGCTAAGACTAATGTTTTAGGTGTTGAAGTGGCAGACTTGGTTTGCGCGACTTCTTTGACAATTTCAAGAATTTGTTTGGGAGAATATAGTCTCATTTATCTGCTTAATTTACAATGACTTCCTTAATATACTGCGAAAAAACATCCTTAGCTGTTTTTAATTGTTCAGCTGTATTTTGTTCAACTCCCTCTAATTCATACTTCCAACCCAAGGATTTATACTTATGAATACCTAATTTATGATAGGGTTGAATCTCTAACTTCTCAACATTCTGCATGGGTTGCAAAAATTCCCCGAGAGCGTGCAGATGCTCTTCTGCATCGGTATAACCAGGAATGAGAACATAACGTGCCCAGACTGGCATATTGATTTCTTGAAGATATTCGGAGAAAATAAGCGTAGGTTTGTTCGTCAGTCCCGTCATCTTGCGATGCGCCTCTTCATCCATCTCTTTAAAGTCGAGCAGTACCAAATCAGTGTACTCCAAAAGCTCTTTCACCGCAGGGTTGAGGTAGCTACCATTGGTATCAATACAGGTATTGAAGCCCTCCTCTTTCAGCATTTTGAAAAGTGGAATTAAAGCTTTGGCTTGCATCAATGGTTCACCACCAGAGACAGTGATACCGCCTTTTTTACCAAAAAAGGGTCGCTGACTACGAGCTAAGGTCATAATCTCATCATAATCAACGAGTTTAGATTCACCTACAGCATCTATCGTATCAGGATTGGCGCAATACAGGCACTTAAAATTGCAGCCTTGTAGAAAAAGTACCATTCGAACACCGGGACCATCAAAGGTCCCGAGTGATTCAACTGAATGTATTCGAAGCATGAATTATCTGCTAAATTGTTTATTGTATGCGAATTACATCGCTTCAAAGAAGCTACGAGAAATAACCTCTTGCTGTTGTGCACGAGTTAGGCGTACGAAATTCACCGCATAGCCCGAAACACGTATGGTCAGCTGAGGATATTCCTCTGGTCTGTCCATCGCATCTTCCAACATTTCACGGTTTAATACATTCACATTTAAGTGATGTGCATTTTTCGCAAAGTAACCATCCATGATGCTTACCAAGTTTTCGCGGCGTTGCTCTTCGGTTGGACCTAAAGTCTTAGGAACAATAGAGAACGTATTAGAAATCCCATCCATAGAATGTTCGTAATCCAACTTAGAAACCGAGCTTAGAGAAGCCAAAGCACCATGCGAATCACGACCATGCATAGGATTTGCGCCAGGAGCAAAAGGAACACCTTTCGCGCGACCATCAGGAGTAGCACCTGTCTTATTTCCATACACCACATTAGAAGTGATGGTCAGGATACTCAAAGTAGGCTCTGCATTTTTATAGGTTGGCAATTCCTGCAATAAAGAGTTGAAATAGATAGGAATATCGCGTGCAAACACATCCACCCTATCATCATCATTACCATAATATGGAAATTCACCATCAATATTGAAATTAGTAGAAAGTCCATCCGCATTTCGTTCAACTTGAACTTTCGCATGCTTAATCGCTGATAATGAGTCAGCTACAATGCTCAAACCAGCAGCGCCATACGCTAAATTGATACTTGGATTTGTGTCGATAAATGCCATTTGCGCTTTCTCATAATAGTATTTATCATGCATATAGTGAATGATATTCATTGCATCAGCATATACACGAGAAACCTCTTGCATAGCGAGTTTGAAGTTAGTCATCACCTCATCAAAATCAAGCACATCAGATTTCAGAGCAGGGATATTTTTCAGTACTTGCTTACCGCTGATTTCACAGCGACCTTGATTAATAGCTAACAATAAAGTCTTAGCTAAATTACAACGTGCACCGAAAAACTGAATTTGCTTACCAATTTCTTGATAAGAAACGCAGCATGCAATACCGTAATCGTCACTACAACGGCTACTTTGCATCAAATCATCATTTTCATATTGAATAGAAGAAGTATCGATAGACACTTTCGCACAAAACTCTTTGAATGCTTCTGGCAGACGTTGTGACCAAAGCACCGTCATATTTGGTTCGGGTGATGGACCTAAATTATAAAGTGTTTGCAAGAAGCGGAAAGAAGTTTTAGTCACTTTATGGCGACCATCCGCCATTGCACCGCCTATAGATTCGGTCACCCAAGTTGGGTCGCCCGCAAAAATCTCATTGTAAGCACCCATACGCAGGTGGCGCACCATACGCAACTTCATCACAAATTGGTCGATAAGTTCTTGCGCATAGACTTCTGTAATTTTACCTGCAGCGATATCCCTTTCAATATAAATATCAAGGAAAGAAGACACATTACCGAGCGACATAGCCGCACCATCTTGCTCCTTCACAGCAGCTAAATACGCCATATACACCCATTGCACAGCCTCTTGAGCCGTTTCAGCAGGACGTGTTAAATCCAAATCATAGATACGGCCTAATTCCTCCACATCCTTTAAAGCTCTGATTTGCTCAGCCACCTCTTCGCGCAAGCGAATACGGTCGTCAGACATTGGTCCGTTGAAGATTTCGAGGTCAGCCATTTTCGCTTCAAT